>NZ_JBSHMJ010000066.1:0-8499 GCF_053645265.1 Dietzia sp. NPDC055343
CCATGGGCATGCTCAACCACCATTTCGCAGCAGCCGCCTGATCGGCGCAGAGCGACAGCCTACCTCTGACTGCCGCCAATCTTTGCAACAGAGCCAAGTCCCTTGCCCAGGAAGTAGACCCTTCGGTCCTCGCAAATCTTGTCGGAATCCACGTGCGAACCGCGGTGAAGTGGCGCAACGCTATTGCGGCCAGCCGTGCAAGATACGTTGGCGAGTTGCTGCGCTTGCCCGACTGAGACAGGCCAGGCCAACCGCGTTGTGACCTTTAGTTCTACCGTCCCACAACGAGTGAGCTTGACCTACTCGACCCTAGAGTGATTAGCTCCATGGCCTGGACTGCGTTATCTCACCATCACGTTTGTCGCCATAGTCAGCACGGAGGCCACTGGGCTGTAGTAGGCCCACCGACCTCGCTGCTCCCGTGTCACCAGGCCTGCCTCAACAAGTTGCTTCATGTGATGCGAGACCGTGGGCTGAGAAAGCCCGACAGGCTCCGTGAGGTCACACACGCACATCTCAGCGCCCGCACTGGCAGAAATCAGCGAGAGCAGCTTCACTCTCGTGGGATCACCGAGGGCCTTGAAGACCTTCGCAAGCTGCTGCGCTTCGAGGTCGCCAACGACATGCCGGTCAACTGTGTTGCAGCAACTTGCCTGAGTGTCCGTGGCGTCAACCGCTTCCAAAGTGTTCATGTAGACCATTCTGCCCCACGTATTGACACTTGTCGATATGAGCCTGTAGGCTTTCATACATCGAAGATCATCAATGGATGGAGATATGTGATGAACCAAGTTGTCGTAATCGGAGCCGGCCCCCAGGGGCTCGCCGCAGCCGCCCACTTGCTTGAGCGGGGCATAGACCCTCTCGTGCTCGAGGCAGGATCTGGCCCGGCTGCCGCTGTCGCAGAATGGGCGCATGTACGTCTCTTCTCGAAGTGGTCCGAAGTCATGGACAGCGCGAGTAAACGTCTCCTTTCGACTACGGAATGGGCAGAGCCTGGCGAGGGCTACCCAACCGGTGGCGAGTGGATCTCGCAGTACTTGGCACCGCTTGCTAGCGCGCTTGGCGATCGAGTGCGTTATGGTTCACGAGTTGTCGGAGTAAGCAAAAAAGGCCGCGACCGCTCCGTCGACGCGGGGCGCGAGGAGCAACCATTCGTCATTCACGTCGTGAACACTGACGGCAGCGAGGCGCGAATCGAAGCCAAGTCTGTCATCGATGCTTCCGGTACTTGGGGCACCCCCAGCCCTGCCGGGTCAGGTGGACTCCCCGCAATCGGCGAGAATGCTGCTGCGGTCGCAGGGGTCCTCGGTTACCAAATTCCTTCAACGGATGATGTACAAGCTCTCGCAGGAAAGCATGTCGTCGTTGTTGGCAACGGCGCGTCGGCCAAGACTGCAATCGTTCAGCTTGCTCGTGTCGTAGAACAGGATCCCGCAACGCAGGTCACTTGGGTGTTGCGTCGAGGTGTCGTGGGCAACACCTTTGGTGGCGGCGAAGCAGATGAACTACCTGAGCGCGGCGCACTCGGAGTGCTGGCGGAGAAAGCGGTCTCTGATGGACACGTAGCCCTCGTTACAGGATTCCGCACGGACTCAGTGTCGTTGAATGGTGCACAAGCCGTGCTGACGGCTGACGACGGCCGCTCGCTTGAGCTGGCTGATCAGGTGATCGTGCTCACAGGCTTCCGCCCCGATCTCTCAATCCTCTCGGAAGTTCGCCTCGATGTTGACCTTCGCCTCCAAGCACCGTCACGCGTCGCTACCGAAGTAGACCCAAATATTCACTCGTGTGGTTCGATCCGGGCGACCGGAGCCGCGGATCTTGCCCACCCAGACGCGGGGTTGTACATTGTTGGCGCTAAATCTTATGGGCGCGCCCCAACTTTCCTCGCACTCACCGGCTTTGAGCAAGTTCGTAGCGTTGCTGCGGAACTCGCCGGGGACCACGAAGCAGCGGAACGAGTGGACCTCGTGCTCCCTGACACAGGAGTGTGCGGTGGCGCGGGGCTATTCGATGCACCGGAAGAGACGACGGGCGGAGGTTGCTGCGCCGTAACTCCTGTAGGTATTGACCTCACCCCTGCTCTGAGTAACTAGGCCATAGTCCGGGGCCCTTTCATGCGGGAGGGGCCCCGTTCCCCTGAGGAGATACTCAGATGCTCGACAGATCTGTCCATCAAAGAGATCCGATGCCGCTGAGACCTGCATTGAGTGGTGTTCTGGCAGGCTTATGCTTCACAGAGTTAGTTTCCTGGGGTTTGCTCTATTACGCATTCCCTGTCCTTGCACCAAACATTAGCGACGACACCGGTTGGTCTCCTCAACTGGTGTCAGCAGGGTTCTCGCTTGGCCTCATCGCCTCAGCGCTGCTAGGCGTTGTTGTTGGGCGTCATATCGACCGCCATGGCCCCAGAATGGTGATGACAGTGGGGTCGTTGCTGGCTGCGGTTGGCCTCGTGATTGTAGCCTCTTCTCAGCACCCAGTCATGTTCACCGTTGGGTGGCTAGTAAGCGGTTCCGCGATGGCTGGAACGCTCTACCCGCCAGCATTTGCTGCCCTGGCGCGCTGGTTTAAAGGGCGAAAGCAGGTGCAGGCCTTTGCAGCCCTCACCCTGGTGGCGGGGCTTGCAAGTACCGTATTTGCCCCGCTGGTAACTTTCCTTGATGCGCATTTGGGTTGGCGGGAAACCTATATGTGGGCAGCGCTGGGGCTTCTCGTACTCACGGTTCCAACGCACTGGATACTTTTACGCCGTTCTTGGCCTGCGGAACAGCACTCCGAACCAGGGAAATCTTCACAAGAGTATGTCCGCAAGGTGGTATCGACGACACAGTTCCGAATGCTTCTCAGTGGACTCGCGCTCGTGTCTCTCGCGATGTACGCAGCGCTCATCACGCTTGTCCCGCTCATACTCGAACGTGGGCATAGCCCCTCAGTGGCGGCGTGGGTACTCGGCATCGGTGGTGTGGGACAAATCGTTGGGCGCCTGTTTTACACCGCCATGTCCACCCGACTGTCACTTAGTACGCGCACCTTCATCGTGTTCACCTTCGTAGTCGCAGGAACTGCAGCTCTGGCGTTCATCTCAGGGCCGCTGGCATTGCTGATCTCTTTTTCGGTGATTGCAGGAATCGGACGTGGACTTGCGACCTTGCTGCAAGCCACCGCGATTCTAGATCGCTGGGGTACACAGTCCTACGGACACATCTCCGGCATCTTGAGCATGGCCGTACTGCTGGCGATGGCAGCAGGCCCCTGGGCTGGATCCTTTTTAGCAGAGACCACCGGAAGCTACCAAAACGCGTTCATCGTGTTCACCGGACTGGCCAGCGCAGGGGCCATACTGATGGTTCTCAGCACACGCCCCCGCCCAACACCTGACCCCTAGCTCATTGCTGCATATCAGAGACGATCTCAGCAACGACCTGCTTCGCTGTGCGCCCTGCCCCCACGATGGTTGCGGACGCTGTACCTGTCCAGTCTCCATAGCCCAGTAGATGCAGAGCTGGTTGATCAGCTGAGCGGGTGCCTTGGATCGTCTTTGGTCGTCCGTGTTCGTAGGTCAAACCGAGTGGGGCAAGATGATCAAGGACGGGCTGGAATCCGGTGCACCAAATGATTGCGTCACACGGCCAGTGCGTGCCGTCTGCCCAAGCTATTCCGGTTGGTGTGAGCCGTTCAAACATTGGTGCGGCCACCAACACTCCTCGGTCACGAGCTGCGAGCACACTCGGTACCATGACCACGTCACCGAGGGCGGCGACGCCGGGCGCCGTGATGCCTGCTCGCTGAGCTGCCTCTCGCTGACTTGCAACGTCAAACAGCACGCGCCCGTCAACATCATCAGGCATGAACCGTGGCTCGCGCTGAGTCACCCACTTGGTGTCCGCCACCAAGGACACTTCAGCAAGGATCTGTGTGGCTGAGTTCCCTCCGCCCACGACCACGACACGCTTATCCCGGAATGGCTCGGGTGAGCGGTAGTCAACCGTGTGCAACTGTTCCCCGGTGAACTCCTCGCGACCAGGACAGTCAGGCAGAAATGGCGCACCCCAAGTCCCAGTCGCACTGATCACATACTGCGCCCGCCAATTACCTGCGTTCGTCTCAACGGCAAATCCGTCTCGGTCGCGCCTCACGCTCTCGACCTGAACCGAGCGCACTACTGGAAGGCTATAACGACGCTCATAATCCCCAAGATACTTGACGACATGTTGAGCAGTCGGGTACTTCTCACCTTCCTGCTGAGGCATCCACCATCCGGGGAGCGGACTGTACTCAGCTGGCGAGAAGAGACGCAAAGAATCCCACCCCTGCTGCCAGGCCCCACCTGGCTTGTGAGAGCTGTCAAGAATAACGAAAGGTATTCCGGCTCGTCGCAGATAATAGCCCGCGGCGAGAGCAGCTTGCCCTCCGCCGACTACGATGACTTCCACACTCCGTGAGTCAGTCATCGGGACAGCAGAGTCTCCGAAGCCGGTTGCCCTCATGAACTCGGGATCAGTTCCGAGATGAGGGTCGTGATTCGACTCTTGATCTCGTCACGAATGGGCCTGACCGCATCAACGCCCTGGCCTGCAGGGTCGTCGAGCACCCAGTCTTCATAACGCTTACCCGGATAGAACCGGCAAGTATCGCCACATCCCATTGTGATCACCACGTCTGAGGCTTCTACAGCCTCATCGGTGAGCACCTTAGGCTGTTCAGCGGCAATGTCGATGCCCTCTTCAAACATCGCAGCGACTGCTGCCGGATTGATCTGATCGGCAGGCATCGAACCCGCAGATCGCACTTCGATCTGCCCGCCTGAGAGGTGCCGTAGGTAGCCGGCCGCCATTTGCGAGCGTCCAGCGTTGTGCACGCAGACGAACAGTACGGATGGTTTGGTCTCGGTCATGATCCGGAGCTTCCTTTACTTAGTCAGTGTGGTCAATAGTGTTTGCACTCGGGCCGCGATGTCATCACGGATTGCAGCTGTGCCAGCTTCTGAAGCAAGGGCCGGGTCGCCCACGGCCCAATCCTCGTATCGCACGCCCGGGATGATGGGGCATACGTCGCCGCACCCCATCGTGATGACAACGTCGGCAGCACGAACAGCGTCATCGGTCAGAGGTTTCGGGAATGCTGCATCAGCGAGCGCCGGGGCTTCGATTTCCGCGAGAAGCTTACGGACATTGGGGTGAACGTCTGCAGCTGGCGTTGAGCCCGCAGATCGGGCGATCACAGTGCCAGCGGAAAGCTTATTGAGGAGCGCTGCTGCGAGCTGCGATCGGCCCGCGTTCGCGACGCACACAAAGAGCACCTGCGGCACGGCAGAGTCGGGGGTTCGCGCCAGGTCTGCGAGGCGCTGCCGCGCGAATCGTTCAGTGAGAGGGATCATGTGCTGCGTCAGTCTCACACTTCGCACAAGCCCTGCATAAGACTCGCGCACGATCGCGACCACCAGGTCACGGTTAATATCTGTGAGTTCGTTTGCGAGGTCTTCCGCGAGACGCGTCACTCGCGCATCCATCGTGCGCAACGCATCAGCACGATCTGCGTGGTCCTCAGCGTCCTCCAGCAGGGTGGCTGGCGCAAACGAGTCGAGCAGGGCTGTGACCGCGTTCTTGCGCGAAGGGACGATTCGGTACCAGACCCACGTCCCTCGTCGCTCCGAAGCGAGAAGGCCAGCATCTTTCAGTACTTTCAGGTGGTGTGAGACTGTGGGCTGGGACACATCCGTCAGCTCCGCCAGGTCACACACGCAAGATTCCCCGCGAGGATCGGTCGCAATAGCGGAAAGCATCCGAAGCCGCAGCGGCTCTGCCAATGCCTTGAGCGTGCTGGCGACGGCAGTGGCTGCGTCCGCACCCATTGCGTGTTCTGCGTTGGGGGTGCAGTTCTCGGCTTCAAGTACTACGGCAGTCGTGGTCATGCTGTTCTCGATTCGGTCGCGTAGGGATCCACTTTGAACCAGGTTCTCGCCAACCAGAGCGAGACATAGACGAGTCCAACAAGCACTGGCACCTCGATGAGCGGGCCGACGACCCCTGCGAGTGCCTGCCCCGATGCAGCGCCGAAGGTGCCGATGGCGACCGCGATGGCGAGCTCAAAGTTGTTGCCGGCCGCGGTGAAAGCAAGCGACGTCGTGCGAGCATATCCGAGCCCGATCGCTTTGCCGACGACCATGCCAATGAGCCACATGATGGTGAAGTAGGCGAGCAGCGGTACGGCGATGCGCGCAACATCGAGCGGATTCTTGGTGATGGCTTCGCCCTGGAGTGCGAACAGCAGCACGATGGTGAAGAGCAACCCGTAGAGCGCCCACGGGCCAATCTTCGGGAGGAACTTCTCCTCGTACCATTCACGGCCGCGGCGCTTTTCGCCGATCCACCGCGACGCGAAGCCCGCGAGCAGCGGCACCCCGAGGAAAACGATTACGTTGAGGGCGATCTGCCACACCGAGACGTCGAGGCCCTGTGAGTCGAGGCCGAGCCAGCCGGGAAGCACCGTGAGGTAGAACCAGCCGAGCACCGAGAACATGACGACTTGAAACACTGAATTCACGGCTATGAGGACCGCGGTGGCGTCCCCGTCGCCACAGGCGAGGTCGTTCCAGATGACGATCATGGCGATGCAGCGCGCGAGCCCGACGATAATGACACCGGTGCGGTATTCGGGGAGGTCGGCGAGAAAGATCCAGGCGAGCGTGAACATGAGTGCTGGGCCGACGACCCAGTTGAGGACGAGCGACGACACGAGCAGCTTCTTATCGCCTGTGACCGCGGCAACCTTGTCGTAGCGCACCTTCGCAAGCACCGGATACATCATCACCAAAAGCCCCAACGCAATCGGGACAGAGATACCGCCGATTTCGAGTTTGGTGAGGAGCTCCGAAAGGCCCGGAATGAACCGCCCAAGCATGAGCCCCGCGATCATCGCGAGACCGATCCACACCGCGAGCCACTTGTCGAGGGCGGACATGCGCTTCGGCGCAACTCGTGTGGCCGTAACCATTGAATTCGTCATGAAAGAAGCTCCTCAAGCTTTGCCGTAATAACGGGTCTGGGCTGTGCACCGATAAGCACGTTGACTCGATCTCCGGCCTCGTAGAAACCGAGGGTGGGGATGGAACTGACCCCGGTCGCTCTCACTGTGTGTGGGTTTGCGTCAGCATCAACTTTTACGATTTTGATGCGCCCGGAGTATTCGATCGCGAGTTCCTCGAGAATTGGGGCAATCTGCTTGCACGGCCCGCACCAAGTAGCCCACACATCGACGAGGACCGGGATCTCTGACTGGAGTACCTCATATTCAAAGGTGGCGTCAGTGACGTTGAGGATGCTCATACCGAGACCTCCGAAACAAGCTCTGCCTCTTTGCCTGAAGCACTTAGGCTGGACAGGAAGTGTTGTGCGTCCTGTGCGGCCGCGCAGCCAGTGCCAGCTGCAGTGATCGCCTGACGGTATGTGTGGTCGACGAGGTCACCAGCGGCAAACACCCCAGACAGGTTGGTACGGGTGGACGGGTGCTCAACCTTGACGTAGCCGTCGCCATCAGTTTTAATCTGATCAGCGACAAGCTCAGAGCGCGGGTCGTGCCCGATCGCCACAAACACCCCAGTCACATCCAAGACGCGCTCTGAACCATTAGCGGTCGACTTGAGTCTCAGGCCAACGACCTGATCGTCACCCAAGATTTCGGCGACTTCCGAGTTCCAGGCCACTTCGATCTTGGGATCAGCAAGGACTCGTTCAGCCATAATCTTTGACGCCCGGAACTCGTCCCGGCGATGAACGAGAGTGACCTTGGAAGCGAAGCGGGTCAAGAACAGCGCTTCTTCCATCGCGGAATCGCCCCCGCCGATCACGGCGATGTGCTTTTCGCGGAAGAAAAAGCCGTCGCAAGTGGCGCACCATGAGACGCCATGACCGGAGAGCCGGTCTTCCTCCGGAAGTCCGAGCTTGCGGTAGGCGGAGCCCATGGTGAGCACGACAGCGGGTGCAATGAATGTTTCGCCATTGCCTGTGCTGATCGTTTTAACTGGCCCTTCCAGCTCGAGCTGTATGGCGTCGTCGTAAATGATGCGTGCACCAAAGCGTTCAGCTTGAGCACGCATCGCGTCCATCAGTTCCGGCCCCTGCACGCCGTCAACGAACCCTGGGAAGTTCTCCACCTCGGTCGTTGTCATCAGTGCGCCACCAGCGGTAACGGAGCCAGCGATCACCACAGGTGCGAGTCCTGCGCGCGCAGCGTAGACCGCCGCCGTGTAGCCAGCGGGGCCTGAGCCCACAATTACTAACTCAACTTCTTGAATCGACATGCTTCTATATTGACAGGCATCGAAGTATGTTGCAAGTGAACGGCTCATTGCGGGTAGGCCGCCGGATTGGCCTGCTCGAGGCCATCCGCATCTCTCTTAACGACGATCTATCGCTGGGTCCAGTGCTACGCCCCGGAGATGGAGAAGCGGCTGCGCTGGTTCTGGCGGCGTGGCTTTGATCCGAGCTGGCGCCT
>NZ_JBSHMJ010000067.1:0-8362 GCF_053645265.1 Dietzia sp. NPDC055343
TGTCGCAGTCGCCGGTTCGCTCGCACTTGCCCCTGTCGCCACTGCTGAGCCTGCGTCACCGTACTCCGTCACGGTGGTCGGCAGTACCGACGCAAGGCCAAGCGGGCTCAGGGCGGCAAGCTCGACCCTGAGCAGAAAAAAGAGCAGTCCGAGGCAGCCAAGAAGCGCACGGAGATCCGCAAGAAGCTCCAAAAATTCCTCGCCAAGATACCGGTATTCATGTACGTGACCGACTTCCGCGAGGAGGCCCTCAAGCACGTTATCGAGTCCCTCGACGCTGATCTCTTCGAGCGCGTCACCGGACTGACCGTGGAGGACTTCCAGACGCTCAACGACATCGGCCTGTTCAATGCTCAGCACATGAACCACGCGATCTATCAGTTCAAGCGCTTCGAGTCGGCGAGCCTCGATTACGCACTAACCCCGCAGGAGCGCGAGCTGCGCCACGCCAACGAACAGATCGGCCTCTGGGATACCGTCAGCACGGGAACTTTCCAGTGAGCGCCCAGGTCGTCGCGGTCAATGTCCAGATCCCCGCATCGACCACCGCGCCGATCGTCGCCGACTTCATCGCCCATGCCTTGCGCGTCGGCTACTTCAACCGGCGCGACGTCAAGAACCTACCCAAGGACGAATGGAACGAGCCAGGCGTCTATGTGCTGATGACCACCGACGGCAGCGGTGTGGTCTACGTCGGAAAGAGCGTCGACTTGCGCGCCCGCGTGCTCCACCATGACAACAATCCGAAGATCGACTGGCAGCGCGCCCTACTCTGTAAGCGCGACACTTCTCACGGCTTTACGAGCGCCGACATCGGCTACCTGGAAGGCCGCCTGGCCTCCGAACTGGGCGCTATTTCCGGGATAACCGTCGAGCAGGGAAAAGAGGACCGCGACAGGACCTTGCCGCCACACATGGAGCTGTCGCTCGACGAGCTGCTCTCCTCAATCCTGGCAGCAGTACGACTGGCGGGCTTAGACACGTTCAAGGATGCTGACTTGCCCGAGGGCGATGCTGCCGTCGAAGGCTCGGTCTCCACCTCTCCTCGTCCCCCTACCGGCAAGCGAATCAGTCTCGCAGATCTCGTCGCCGCTGGGTTGATCAATGCTGGCACTGAACTGCACTTAAGCCAGGGCGGGACCACTGCCAATGGCACGGTGTCCACTCAAGGCGAGATCGTCGTTGATGGCGTGGCCTACGCAGCCCCAAGCCGGGCCGCACAGAATGCCCTCAACAGTGGCCGTGACGACGCCAGCAAGGTCTTGTCGTCAAACGGCTGGGTCGCCTGGCGCGTAGGGAGCCTCACCGGCCCGACCTTGGATTCGCTACGCGATCAAATGGTGACTGATGGGGACTGACTGACCTCGGCTATTCATTTGCCTCGCACCACGCTGCCAACGCTGCCGCTAGTGCTTCGTCGTTGCCGATTCCCCGCTCAGCTGCGACGTCGTTGAAAATGTCGACCAGGTCCTGAGGCACGTTGCCCTTCAGCTCAACCTTGTTGGTCTTGTATAGAGCCGGTGCCTGCACGAGAATCTCTCTCTCATTCTCGAACTCGTTAAATAGCTGCTCGTAGTGGCGTTGCAATGGCTGCATGCGCTCGCCGGGCTGGAACCAATTCAATCGCTTGCACTTCTTTTGCTTGGAGCTGGCGATTCCTCTGTTGTGGGCGAAGTCGTTGCGCATGTAGCCCAAGTCGCGCATCAGCGATGAACGCACTGCTCGCTCGGGGCACTCGTAGATCTTCGCCAGTCGCCTGCGGTAGTTCAGTTCCCACTCGGTGAAGAACGTGACCACCCACCGGCCCGCAAACTGGCTTTGAGTGGCAGTCTCGGTCTCGACGTCGAACTGCTCCATCCACTCCTTCATCGTGGCGACGCCAGGGTGCACCGACGAGAGCAGATCGGAGAAGGGAATCGTCGTCGCGGATTCGACGTCGGTGCTCTCGAACTTCATCACGTCGAAGTGCTGTGGATTGTCGCCGAAGCGACCTTTACGGATGCTGTCGAATCGCTGACCCCACTGCTCGTCGAGCAGGTCCATGATCCCTCGATGCCCGAGCCGAGCTGTGATCACCAAGGCTTTGAGGTCGGTAATCATCTCGCTCACAACTTCATTTGCCGACTCTGGATCGTTCAGTCCGGCTTCCAGCCGCTCGAGTGCTGCAGCCGCCATGTCGAGAACCCGCACAATCTGATCGAGGCGTAGGTCGGAGACGTCGAGGGCCTGCACGACCTCCACCACCGGCGCGATCACCGCGTGCAGTCCGGACCCCTCGGTCGGACGAGCGACGTCCCAGTGTTCAAGAACCGGCTGGGAGATCGTCGAGACGGCGACCTCGACAGCTTGGGCGTGGGGAAAGGCGTCCACCTTCCCCCGCATGATCCGAATTGGTATTTCGAACGGGACGGTAGCTTGAGTGAGGACGTGCTGCCAACGGTCGATCTCCTCCGCAGTACTCATCGCATCGACAGTAGTGACCGATTACCGCGGTGCCATCACAATCGACCGGCAACGGTACGAGGAGCTGGCGGCAGGGGAGGGCAGACAGAATCAGGTGTCCGTAAGCCGGTCGTTCACCGGGACACCCATCGAGGGGCCGGCCAAGGCGCGCCGCCCCAGGTCGCACTGTCGGATAAGCCGTGTCCGGTGATGTGTACCGGTGGCACCCTCAACTGGCTTGCTGCAATCACCGCCCCGTCAGGGTGATGAACTTATGTCAGTGCTGCCGCGACGGGCCCTCCCCGCAGGTCGAGCAGGGCCGTAAGGGCGAGCCTTCGACCTATTTCCCTAACGGCGGCAAGTCCTCAAGTGTGAGGGAAGCGGTTCTGTCGGTGGCGATCACAAAACGCACTAGGGCGACCGGCTCATAGCCGTTGGGCCCGTGGCGGAAGATAACGTCGTCGAGCATGAGCAGCGCCCAGTAGCCCATCTGGTTCATCATGACCAGAACGTCACCAGGCTTGGTCGTCTCTACACGATTGGACATCGGCAGGGAGGCGAGATCAGCGAATCTCTCAGGGTGCTGGACGGCCGCGATTACCCGACCAATCTTGCCGATACCGTCGCTGTAGTGGCGAACTTCCCTCGATGCTCCAGGTCGAACTTCGTCGCCGCTGGAGTACTCGAGGTTTAGCTCAAAACGCGCCTCTTCGCTGCCGAGGATGAACTTCCCAGAGTTCTCATCCAGATTCACCTCGACCAGCCCACTCGTTTGTCCATCGTGCCAGCGAGCCGGGTCGTTGCGGATCGCAGCCCGGGCCTGTGATTCTGTTGCACCGACAAACGGATTCGGCCCCAGCGGTGGGGCGGCCTCGATGGGGACTCCGTGTAGATCGCGCAACAGTTGCTCGTACGCAACTTCTTGGTCGTTGCGAAAGTCGATCCATTTTCTGTCAACGAGGTATGTGGGCACGACTGGTTCACCAGCCACAGTGTCGGAGTCCGGGACAACAGGGATGACCCGACTTCCTCCCAAATCGCGGTAGACGGTCGGAGAGACGATAGTCGTCTCTGTGCCGACACCGGTGTGTTGTTCACCGCGGCGGTCGGCCTTGGGGCCGTAGTCATCCGAGAGCATGACTAAGACACGGGCCGAGAGGTCGGCGTACCGCTCCATGAACAAGTTCAAGTCGTGGCCGAGGCCAACGTGCCACCTGTCGAGGTGGACGTCAACACCATTTGCACGCAAGCGCCGCGCCAGGTTAGTGACCCATGCGACGTGCTGATCGGTGTCCCACGAGTAAGAAACGAAGGCAACCGGCGGACCGGGCGGACCTGAGGTCGAAGAGGTCTGCATGAGTACATCCTGCCCAACCTCCCGCATGGACGCCGTCACTCTGGGGTACACCCGTGCGGGACGGAACGCCGCCAACGATCGCTGCTGTGTCACAGGGTCTAGTTCGGTACTTATGAAACGCCATCCCGTCGGGTCTAGTATCTATTGATACAGATTCCGGGCGAAAGGATCTTTTCGATGGCTGATCGGATCGGGACGTTGCTGAACCGCTCGGGCGCCAGTGGCGAGGAGGTGCTGATCGTCAGCCGCGGGAGCGTGCGGACTCGGTTCCGGCGCCGGGACGAGCTGGACTGGAACCTTCGGGTGGAGTCGACGGACTCAGAGAACATCATCGACCGGAACCCGAAGCGAAAGCCAAAGCCGGATCCGAAGCCGGCTCGCCGGGCCTCGCGTCCGCGTGGACAGCGAGTGGCGTACGTGCGGGTGTCGGCCGCCGATCAGAACGAGGCGCGTCAGCTCGAGGCGGTGGGGGAGTGCGACCGGGTCTATATCGAGAAGCAGTCCGCTCGCTCGCGTGCCGATCGTGTGAAGCTCGAAGAGTGCATCAGGTACCTGCGAGACGGTGACGAGTTGGTTGTTGCCTCGATGGACCGACTCGCCCGTTCCCTGGTCGACCTCAAGCAGATCGTCGGTGAGATCACCGCCAAGGGCGCGAGCGTGGAGTTCGTCCACGAGCGGGCCACCTACTCCGCCGGCGCCCAGGATCCTCGCGCCGATCTGATGCTGTCGCTGCTCGGGGCGTTCGCCGAGTTCGAGCGGGCCATCATCCGTGAACGCCAGGCCGAGGGCATCGCCATCGCCAAAGCGAAGGGCAAGTACAAGGGACGCAAACGTGTCCTGACCGACGAACAGATTGACAAGGCCCGGGCCCGCATCGAGGCGGGGGAGGGGCCATCGGCGATCGCCCGCGATCTCGGAATCGGACGCTCCACGCTGTACCGGGCGCTCCAGAACAAATGACACCCACGTTGAAGTAGGTGGTCCGTCCCCCTTTCTGCATCGTTCCTCCTCCGCGCGGGCGCGCCACTGTGGTACGCTTCGTAAAACAGTCAAACAGGTAGTTTGACGGTGTTTTGAGGAGGATGTTGTGGCGACGATCGCGTTCCGTGTCGACGATGCCATGCGCTCCGAGCTGGAGGAGCTCGCGCAGAGTCGGGGCGTGAGCCTGTCCGACCTGGTGCGATCCACCTTGGAAGGGCTGATCCTTCGAGACGATCCCCGGGGGCAGTGGACCGAGACCGCGCCGCGCACCCTGACCACCTACGAACGGCAGATGCTCGCCATGCAGCACCGCATCCTCGCCCACGTCATGCCACCCACGCATGAAGACGCCCCCACTGAGGACTGCGCCCACGTGGAGGGGGACCCCGACTATCAGCGCCAACGCGCCCAGATTCTGGAAGGCGGGTACGTCACCGAATACAGCGACGTGTTCATCAGTACCCACCCCGAACTGACGGCTGACGAGTGCACCTTCGTGATGGATCTACTCGACATGTTTCGCACCATCACCGTCAGCATCCAGCGTCTTCGGGGCGCCGGACAGAGCATAGATGACGACACGGAACGGTTGCTCCAGTTTGACGGCTTTGATTACCAGGTCAAGGCCGAAACGCGACTCCTTGACTACGTCCGGCATCTCGTCAGCGAGACCCGCTGGTCCGAAGTGCTCCCCGTGCTAGGCCCTGATCACGACCACGGCAACTCCCACGGGCCGAGGTTGGACCTCTACCAGCGGATCCTTGGCGAGTACCAGCTCATCCGCCACGAACAAAAGCCCCGTCTCGAACTATCTGACTACCTACTCACAGCTGACCAGCTGCACCGTCTGGCTGACGCGGCAACCCACCCCTCACGCAGGCTCGACCACCAGTCGGGTGGCACGGCGGGATCGCCTTCCACGGTCGAAGGCTGACGGAACGTGGACCCGCGCAACAGAGGGGATCTCGACCGGCTAACAGCCCGCTATCGAAGCCTGCCCAGTGGAGAGCGGGTGGCGTTCGTAGACGAGGCGTATCGACTTCCCAACGAGTGTCGCCGAGGTGAGAAGCCCTTCTACGCACTGGCCGCGGTGCTACTGACGATCGACGATCACGCGACTATTCGCGCGGACCTGCACAGCATTGTCGGCAGCAATTGGTGGCATACCGTCGACGCACAGCAGACCAATGACGAACTCCCGAAAATCGAAGCGCTGACGGATTATCTCGCTGACTATCGCGACCCCTGCGTCCTGGCCGTCTGCCACACTCCTGGTCCGGATGACCAGGCCATCGGTATGCGTGCGGTGAGCCTGTCCGCGCTACTCGCCGCACTCGGATCCCAGGCTCCACGCCCAGACGCCGGCGAGGGCCACCAACGCACCGTCCCCGCGCAGGCCAAGATGATCGTCCTAGAGCGACAGAACAGGCATCAAGACACCGACCGTGACCTGCACACCATTAGGCAGGCGCGCCAGAGCGGCGTGATCGGCAGGCACTTCCCAGTGATGCACGTATCCCCATCGATCGAGAACCTACTCTGGCTACCCGATCTGGTCAGTCACACTTATCGTCGGTACATCACCCACGACGAAGACCTCGTCACTCGCCTCGACGGGCAAACAGTGACGATCGAACTGCCCGCAAATAAGAGCGACCCCCTGGGTGCCGCAGCATATGTCCAAGGGGTAAGCCGACTGTTCCGCTAGGAAGTGCCGGTCTCTGCTCGCTCCCATCATCTCGCACCAATGCCACGATTGCAAGCATGCGCCATGACCCTGCCGCAGCGGTTGTGGACCCTGCTGCTCGGGAACACCGCCCAGGCTGATCGGTACCGTCGGCCGAGGTGTGGAACCCGCGCCGACGTGGCGACAAGAACTCGCGGCCATAGTCGAAAACCATCTAGCAGTGTCGCGTCCGATTCCGATGCGATACTTAGGACTGGGATATCTAGCCAACCGCGGACGGGCAGGATCTTCATTGAGGAGCTGGCGTCGCCAGGGGAGGGTCATGTGCTCATGCGGCACGAACACCTTCCACTAAACTCCATTTCAAGACGATAACGGACGAGACGATACTAAATGGCACTCCCGCAAACCCTCTTCCAAGTAATCGCGGTCTTGCTGCTCGTGGTCCCGGGAATAGTGTTCACCGCCGTCAGGAGGTATCTGCGCGGGCCAGGTCCGGACGAGAAGGACTTCAGCGTGCGTTTAGTGCACGCAGTTGCGGCAAGCGTAATTTTTGATTGCGTCTACCTAATATTGGCTGGCCCCTGGCTCGTGTCACAGCTCGCTATGACGGGAGTCGCGAGTGAGCCTGCTTGGATTGAGAATCCGCGATCGGTTGGAGCGACTGTTTTAGGCTTGGCGATTGTAGTCCCCGCCGTCATTGCGGGCCTTTTCCACGTTAGGATTCGAAAAAAGCGACAGCCTTTTGGGTTAGCCGAACGTAGACATCCCACACCGACTGCATGGGACTATGCTGCGCCTGCTCAAGCAGGTTGCTTTGTTCGCGTTTTCACAGGCGATGGCAAATGGCTAGGAGGTTATATGCCAGAGGGGGAGGGATTCGTTTCCATGTACCCTGAACCACGGGATATATTTATTCCGAGACAGTGGAATATGTCTCCGACCGGGGAGTTCACCTCGGAGATCGAAGGAACATTGGGAATCTACGTCCCGTTGGTTGGGTCCGAAAGGGTTGAGTGGGTAAAGCCAAGCTCCGGTTCGGCCAACACGGCAGGGGGCTTCCGAAGGGTGCTGGAGCTCGTCACCTTCCCGTCGCTTGGCCGCTGCCGCCGCGCGGAGGTGGAGGGGTAGGTGCCGAGGGCTTCGGTTCCGGGCGGGACTGCGGCTGGGCGCCGTGTGTTCCACTTCGTGCATCCGATCGGGGCACAGCGCCGCCGGTGACAGACCTTGGGGGACGATTCCGCGAATCAGACATTTTCGTCCTCTCAGCCCTTGCTTGAGCGGGGATCTCGGCTCCGCGGGTAAGTATTGCGTTCGCCTATCTTCCCATCCTGCTTGTGCACAAGATGCTCTACGCCTCGTTCGATCGCCATCTCGCGTCCCTTCGCCTGAGCTTCAGCCTTGGTAGGTGCGCTGTTTGAAGCGCGCGAGTTGCCTTCGGCTTTGTTAACCCACTTCTCGCCCTGTTTGCTCGTATGTATATCGCCCTTGGCCATGCCTGCTCCTAAGCTCGGGGTGAACAGGAGCTTATTGTATCCCTGTGAGGGCGAAGCGTGCGGGCACTCGGCACGCCGACTTGCGATTGCCGAGCTTCTCGCATTCGAAAGTAGCGCTGAGAAGACAGCTCGTGCGGCGGCAAGAGGTGCTTAATCCATGCAGATGGGCGCCTCGCAACTTGCGCGATGAACCAGTGCTTGTCATAACGTCTGGCTATCGGCGTTCGATCTGTACGGGGGGTCGACAGACGTTCTGAGTTTGGGAGGGCCGGTTTAGCGGGTGAGGGCTTCTCCGGCGCCACGAAGGAATTGGCCTGACATCGCGACGGCGGGTCCTGAGCTGTCGGCGCCTTCGATGAATGCGCAGAATGCGATGTCGTGGACGATTCCCGCGAACCA
>NZ_JBSHMJ010000068.1:0-7958 GCF_053645265.1 Dietzia sp. NPDC055343
GACTACGGGGGACGGGCGCGGTGGTCGCCGCCGCGGGCGTGCCCACCGTGGGATCGCCGACAGTCGGGTCGACGACGACAACGCCGTCGTCGTCGCCCCTCCTGGGATCAGTGCGCGAATCCGACGTTCTCATGGTCCTCCTCGTGGACGGCGGCGACCGGGATCCGAGGTGACGGAAGTCCGACGTCGCCTGTCATGGCGGGTGATGCCTGGGGCCAGGGCGGCGCGGTGAGCCGCCGAGCGCACACCACAGTAGAACCATGCTGTGTCGACCGTCACACCTGCCGACCAGATGCGTACAAATGGTACGGAATCGGCCACTTCGGACCGAATTTCCTGTGCACCATGTACACCCCGGACACCCCGACCACGGCGGGGGCTACTGCGCGAGGAACTTGTTGACCAGCCGGGACAGCGCGTTGGGCGAGAACTTCGAGAGGTTGGCCAGCAGCGTCGTCTGGGCTCCCACCGAGTACGACGTGCGGTGCATGCGTCGATCCGTCGGCGTGGGGTGGACCGACTCCCACACCTTGTCGGCGACCTCTGCCGGCGTGATCCGCACGCCGAGAGTCTGGGTGGACTTGGCGTCGTTGTCCGCCATGGCGGTCTTGGCCCACAGCGGCCAGATGCCCACCACCCGGATGTCGTGCTTCTCCCACTCGAGCTCGAGCGCCTCGGTCAGGCCCGCGACGTAGAACTTCGCTGCGCTGTAGGTGGCGATGCCGGGCTGGCCGTAGATCGCCGAGGCCGAGGCGATATTCACCAGATGCGCCCCCGGGGTCGCCCGGAGGAACGGGAACGCTGCCTGCGCCCCCAGCGTCACGCCCAGCACATCGATGTCGATCTGGGCCTTGACCGCCTGAGGCGTGATCTCGGCGAGGTCACCGGCCACGAGGACGCCCGCGTTGTTGTCGAGCACATCGAGGGTGCCACCGGTGTGCGCGGTGAACTCGGCGAGTGCCCGCTCCCACTGCTCGGCCTCGCGCACGTCCAGCTCGCCGGTGATCCAGTCCGGATGATCGGCCTGCACCGCGGCCAGTGCGGCCTTGTCGACGTCATAGACGCCGACGGTCCAGCCCTCACGGCCGAAGCGCTCCGCGGTGGCCAGGCCGATGCCCGCCGCTCCGCCCGAGATGAAAATCGATGGCATATCCCACTCCCCCGTGAGTCCTCCAGATGCGGTCCCCGACGACCCTGCCACGCCGGCGGGCATGGCGCATCACCACGCCGACGATTACGCTCGCGCCTGTGATCAGCGTCACGCCTGCTCACATCCGTCGAAAGGAGTTCTTCCATGGGTTCACTCGGATCGCTCGCAATCGGGTCGCTGGCGGCGCCCCTCCTCGGCTCGCTGGGGCTCGGTTCGCTGGTCTCGCAGGGCAGTGGCGGTGGCAGCGGTGACATGCTGAGCGGCCTGCTGCCGACCGACATCCTCGGCGGCCTGTCCTAAATTCTCTGACGCCTACGCTCCGGGCCGCACGCAGCGGTCCGGGGCGTCCGTCGCTCAGTGCGCCGCCCCCCGGGGTCGAGCCCGGCGGGGATGAGACGGCTGGGGACTAGTGTGCTTGCTCCCGATGCACCCGGGCGAGCACATCGGCGAATCCCGCGAGGTAGTCGCCGTTGCGGCGCGCCGCCTGCTGCTCGACGAGCCCGCGCGTCAACACCGCCGCGATCTCTTCGAGGTCTTCCCCCGAGTCGAGGTGCGCCAGGCCGAGCCCTGCCGCGAACGCCCGACCCTCGTAGAACACCAGGTCCGGGAGGATCGCGTCGAGTGCCCGCGACAACTCGCCGGCCGGACGCTCCTCGATCACCGAGGACACCGAGGCGCGGTACTGCTCGAACTGGTCCCGGGCCGCGTCGAAGGCCTCGCGGAGAGCGGTGGTGTCGGACATCTTCTTCCCCTGTTGATCGGTGTGCTCGGACCCTAGGGTGGATCCATGTCGAGTCTCATGAACGATGTTCTCGTGTTCCAGCAGACGACGAACTTCGTCAGGAACGATTTCGCGATCATGGACGACCAGGGGACCCAGGTCGGTCATGTGGAGACCGGCGGTAGCACTGTCGGGCGGATGCTGGTCGGATCGCGCGAGCTGACGGTGTTCGACGGGCCGGAGCGCCCGGTGATCCGGGTGAAGGACACGTACTCGTTCGGCCGCGAGCGGATGGAGATCCTGGACGCCGGCGGCGGTCGCCTCGCCTCGCTGGTCAAGCGGCTCGCGCTGTTCACGACCCGGATCACGCTGGACCTGCAGGGCGAGGAACTCGAGCTGACGGGCAACATCTGGGGATTCGAGTTCCAGGTGAACGGTCAGGGCGGCGCCATGGCGTGGGTCTCGCGGGAGTGGTCGGGCGTCGGCAATGCCTTCTTCGGCAAGTCGACCTATGTTCTTCGCCTCGCTGAGCATCTGACCGCCCCTCAGCGCCTCGCGATCATCGGCGCCGTGCTGTCCCTCGACCTCATCCGGGAGAAGCAGAAGCGGAACAGCTGAACCGCCGCCCGCACCTAACTTCCCGGCGACCTGTCATCCAGACTCGAGGCGATGCTGTCCCCGTAGACGCGGTCGATCGCGCGCCTGCCGTACACGAACCGGGAGGTCGCGCTGAGGTGGGAGCGCTTGTCACCGAGGATGTGCATCCCCCACGAGAAGAGTGTGGCCAGGCGATTCCGGAAGCCGATGAGGAAGGCCAGGTGCACGACCAGCCACAGCACCCAGGCGACAAAGCCGTGGATCTCGAAACCACGGATCTTCACCACCGCGCTGTACCGGGAAACGGTGGCCATCGAGCCCTTGTCGAAGTACTTGAACGGCGGTCGGCCCGTCGGGCTCTGCTTGCCCGTCAGCTCGCGGTCGATCTGCTTGGCGACGTACTTGCCGCCCTGGATCGCGACGGGTGAGACCCCGGGCAGGTTGTCGAGGCTCATCATGTCGCCGATCACGAAGATCTCGGGGTGGCCCGGCACCGAGAGGTCCTTGTTCACCTTGACCCGCCCGGCACGGTCGACCTCGGCGTCGGTCTGCTCGGCGAGCATCGTGCCCAGCGGGCTGGCCTGCACTCCGGCGGACCAGATCTTGCACGCCGCCCCGATCCGGCGCGTCGTCCCGTCCGCGTCCTTGATCTCGATCCCCGTGGAGTCGACATCGGTGACCATGGCGTTCAGGTGCACTTCCACGCCGAGCTGCTCCAGGCGGGCCTTCGCCGCCTCGCCGAGTTTCTCGCCGAAGGGTGGCAGCACGGCGGGCGCCGCGTCGAGCAGGATGATGCGCGCGTCGGCCGGGTCGATCCGGCGGTAGCTGTTCTTGAGGGTGCGGTGTGCGAGCTCGCCGATCTGGCCGGCCATCTCGACTCCGGTCGGCCCCGCGCCGACGACGATGAAGGTGAGCAGCTGCCGGCGAGCTTCCTCGTCCTCGGTGATCTCAGCCAGTTCGAAACTCCCGAGGATCCGGCCGCGGAGCTCGAGGGCGTCGTCGATGGTCTTCATTCCGGGGGCCCAGCGCTCGAAATGGTCGTTGCCGAAGTAGGACTGGTTGGCGCCGGCCGCGACGATCAGGCTGTCGTAGGGGAGATCGAAGTCGATGTGCCCGGCGACGGCGTGGACGGTCCGGTTCGCCACGTCGATCTTGTCGACCTCGCCGAGGGTGACCGTGATGTTCTTGTGCTCCCGCAGGACGAGCCGGGTCGAGGGCGCGATGTCGCCGACGGACAGGATGCCGGTCGCCACCTGATAGAGAAGCGGCTGGAAGAGGTGGTGACCGGTCTTGGCGACCAGCGTCACGTCCACGTCCACCTTCGCCAGGCTCTGCGCGGCGGCCAGTCCACCGAAGCCCGAACCGATGATGACGACTCGATGCCGACGGCCGGCATTCTGGGCGCCGGCGTCATGACTGTTCATTGCATCCACCATGGGACTCCTGATCTCGGGTGTGCGCGCCCGGAACGTTACCCCCACCTCGGCGAATCCGCCTGTTCTTCGAAGGCCTACCGACTGCGAGGGCCCTGTCGGCGGCTAGCAGCGCAGGGCATCGGTGCCGGTCGTTCGGATCCACTCACCTGGCGCCCAGGCAGCGGTCCACTTCGGCATGGATCACTCGGCGGGCCTCGTCGGCTCGCACCGCCCCCACGATGACACGGAGCGTGAGCCCCTCGGACAGCGCCGCCAACCGGAGGGCGTCCCGGCGATCGTCAGGCGTCGGGGCGGGCCGTGCCGGCCCACCCCTCCCGCGTGCGTCGGCCAGAAGTCGGGCGAGGACCCGGGCGCGTTCGGCCAGTGCATCCGTGACTATCGCCCCGATCCCCGGACTGGACACCGCCTTGGACTGGTAGGCAGCCCACACCGAGGCCCCGATCTTGAATTCGACGCTCTCCGACATCGCGCCGACCAGGAGTGATCGCAGCTCCTCGGCCGCAGCCCGCGGATCACCCGGCTCCTCGCGAGGGCCGTGATCGACCACCGCCGACGCCACCATCTGCCGACAGCCGTGCAGGACCAGGTCGTCCTTGGATGGGAAATAGTGCTGGACACGCCCTACGGATACGCCCGCCGCCTGCGCGACGGCGCGGAACGTCACTCCGTCAATGCCCTGATCGTGGATCACCTGCCACAGTGCCAGGACCAGCTCAGCACGTCGCTCATCATGATCGACGACTTTCGGCATGCACCCCCCTTTAAAATACGGACAACTTGCGAAACTATGTCGGTATGGACGTATTGCATCACGATCAGACGCCCGGGACGACCCGCTCGCGCCGGGGCCGGTGGGCGATGCGCGCGCGCCGGCTCGCGATCGTCGTGGCCGCCCTGTTCACGGTGATCGGGATCGGCGCGACGTGGACCTTCTTGTTCGGCGCTCCGGGGGTGGGGCACTTCCGCAGCGCCGACGGCCGGAACGCCTACATGGATGCGTACGCGGAAGCGATGGAGGCGCTCCCCGCACCGACATCCGTGCACGACATTCGGACCGACTACGGCTCGGTCCGGGCCTACGAGTGGTCCACCGCGGAAGCCCGGGGCCGGGCCCCGGTACTACTCGTCCCCGGCCGCGCCTCCGGGGTGCCGATGTGGGCGGAGAACCTCCCCGCACTCGTCGCCGAACACCGTGTGCTGGCCTTCGATGCGCTCGGGGATTCCGGGTTGTCGGAGCAGTCCGTCCCGTTCGCGAGGTTCGCCGACCAGGCCCAACCGATCGAGGAGGTGGTCACGGCGCTCGCGCCCGGCGGGGTGCACATAGTGGGCCACTCGTTCGGCGGCGCCATCGCCGCCTCTTTCGCGCGTCAGAATCCCGAGCGGACCCTCACCCTCTCCCTGCTGGAGCCGGTGTTCACCTTCGCCCGGCCCCCGGCGGGACTCTTCTTCTGGGCGATGGTCTCGTCCCTGCCGCTCCTGCCGGACGGGATCCGCGAGACGGCTCTCGAGAAAATCGGGGGCGTGGAGGACGAAGCCGCGACACTCGGAGATGATCCGATGGCGCGCATGATCGCGGCGGCGACGGAGCACTACCAGGCGGCCCTACCGCAGCCCGCCCCGTTGACTGACGAGGAACTGTCGCAGCTGACCATGCCGGTCTACGTCGCGATCGCCTCTGACGATTCCCTCGCCGGCGGCGCATCAGCCGCCCGGCGGGCCGAGCAGCTACCCGCCGCAACCGTGCAGACGTGGCCGGACACCACCCACTCCTTGCCCATGCAGGCCGCGGGCGCCGTGGAACCGGTGCTGCTGGACTTCTTCGCGGAAAACCAGCCGTCCTGACTTCCTGTGGGCGCGACACTCGACGAGCCACGGCCGGGCATCGACGCAGCGCTGGCCCAGATCACCGCCCCATTCGGCGTCACCGGCAGATTCGCAGCGGCACTTCGGGGAAGTTCGCTCTCACCCGACGGGCGCCATTTCCCGAGCCAGGCGAGAGATCACCGCCGCGCGAGCAGTTTCAGTCCTCCGGACGTCGAACCTCCACCACCAGCAGAGCCGCAAGCGCCGCGCCGGTGAGTCCGATCGCCCACCACGTACGTGTCACCGCCGAGCTGAGCTCCGTACGCACCGGCGTCATGGAGCCGTCACGCACATTGATCAGCGCCACAGTCAGGGAAAACAGGGTCCCCCTGAGATCGCCGGCGTCGACCCGATTGAGCAACTCCAGAATGCGATCCAGGTCCTCGTCGACTCGGTCCGTTCGCGAGCGAACAGCCTCGACGCGCTCGGCGACGTCCTCATCCTCGGAGGGGGTCTTGGTCAGGCCTGGTCGGTCAAGGACTCGGTCGATCCGGGCTTGTACCACGAGCGCCAGATTGTGATTAGCCATGTCGAGCATGACCAGTTCCTCGCGGACTTCGTTCTGCCGATGCTGACCGAGGCCGATCGCCAACCCGCCCACGAGCAGAATCACCAGCGAACAGAAGAACCACGAGGTTTTGGAGAACACCCGGTACATCGTCGACTCTCCTGTTCTCGACGGCTGGCGCCTATCGCCATGAGTCCAGATTGGCAGGAAACGCCGATGCGGATCGACAGAAGTCGGGTATCTCGCGCGAGCGTGTCACAGTAGTCGCGAGACCGAACTCGCGTCTGGCGCCTGGGCACCGGACCGACAGACGACGACCCCACTCAGGTGAGGGCGACGGCGTCGATCCCGTCGTCAGCGAGGACTGCCTCAGCCGTTACGCCGTTGCAGCCGAGCACGGAGTATCCCCAATCGACATCGGTAGCCAGGAGCCACTCGCGCCCGTCGGGCCAGAGCGCGTCGACGCCGTGCGCCCGCCCGCGAGCGAGGTTCTCCATGTCGGTGACCCTGTCGACCTTCGTTTGGAACACCGGCATGGTGCGCAGCAGCGTCACCTCGGGCGAGCAGATCTGCGAAGCGGGAACCACGGCGAGTTCGGGGTGGATGACCGCGTCCGGATCAGTGGAGTAGTAGGCCACAGAGTGGTCCGGGCCCGGCCCGTAGGAATCCCAGGCCAGGCTGGCGGTGTCGAAGATCGCTCCGAAAGCCACCTCCGGTGTGGAGGTGCTGCGGGCAAGAACGGCGAAGAGCGCTTCGATTTCACCGAGCCCTTCGGCACCGTCGTGCGGCCGTCCGAAGCGATCGTCGCAGGCATCACACTCATCCTGGGGTGGGGGTCGTCCGTTGGTGACCGCGATATCCCACCACATCGACGTCGGCGAGATCGCGACGCCGTTGGCTCGGGCCACTTCTTCCCAGGTCACTTCCCTTTGATCGGCGTGCCCCGGGTGGCGGATCAGAAGCAATGCCTCAAAGCCGCTCGGATCCGGGACGGCATCGGAGGCCTGCCATGCCATGTTGACCAGTCCCCTGCGGTCCCGGAGCCATCTGCTGTGCGGATCACCGGACAGTGGCTGGATCCCGCAGCTCATAAAGTGTGCCCAGTCCCGATCCTCCGCTTCGAGGTAGGACCGAAGTAGGCCGACCGTTCGTGACGGAAGAGTCGACTCGATCCCGATCACTGAGCCGCTACCAGAGTCGTCGGAGGCAATCGTGAATGAGACGCTGGCCCCTCCCGGCCCACGCAGTTTCAAGTACATGGGCTCTCGAGCAACGACGGAGAACGCGTGGGCCCGGCGGGGCCGCCGACGCTGTCGGCGCATCTCGGCCCGTGCCCACGCGCTGAAGTTGCTCGGTGACGGAGCATCGCGCCGACGACGAACCCGGGCGGGCCGGATCGGCCAATGAACGGTATGGCCAGGCCGCAGCGGCGGCGTCGGCTCCAGCCGGTAACGGGCCGCGATTTCTGGGTCCGCGAAGGCGCGGAAACCCGCGTGAAAGTAGGGAGATCCCAGCAGCGCATCGGCGGTCGCGGGAGCCAGGTCCACGGTGATGTGCTGCAATGCCACGCCCTCACCCTATTCACACGTGAATCGCACTGGGTTGGTTGGAGTCTCCATCGTTTGGAAACGAGGATGGACTCATGCCGAAGGATACGAACCCGAGCAAGCCGACTACGCGTCG
>NZ_JBSHMJ010000069.1:0-7438 GCF_053645265.1 Dietzia sp. NPDC055343
CCGCCGCAGGAAGGAGCCATGAGCCCCGTCCTCGCAATCGCCGCGGCCGGACTCGCCGCACTGCTGGCGTGGCCACTGACCCGTTGGCTCGGGCGAGGTGCCGGGTGGCCACTGGCCGCGCTGTATCTCGCCGGGGCGGTGGCGCTGCTGCCGCCGATCTCGCGGGCCCTCTCGGGCATGCCAGACCGGGTCGTGCGCATACCGTGGGTGCCGGCGCGGAACTGGACCCTGGATCTGTTCGCCGATCCCACCGGGTTGTTCTTCGCGATGCTCTCGCTGGTGATCGGCGCGATCGTGCTCGTCTATTCCACCTCGTACCTGCCCGGGCGTGCTGTGCTCAGCCACGCCGGCGGCGGTTCCGGTGGTGGGCGCGGCGGACCGCAGCACTACGGCTTCTACCAGCTCATGACGCTGTTCACGGTCTCAATGCTGGGGTTGGTCCTCACGGACTCGCTGGTCCTACTCTTCGTCTGTTGGGAACTCACGTCGCTGGCGTCGTTCGCGCTCATCGCGAACTCGGGCCGCAAGGCGTACTCCTCGGCGTTCCGGACGCTGGTCGTGACGTTCCTCGGCGGTCTGGCCCTGCTGGCGGCGGTCGTCGCTATCTGGCTGCGAACCGGCGCCACCTCGATCTCGGGGGCCCTGGTCCACAACGTGTGGTCCACCGATCCGAAGTTCACAGCAGCGATCGCGGTGCTGGTGGCGCTGGCCGCTTTCACCAAGTCCGCCCAGTTCCCGTTCCACTTCTGGCTGCCGGACGCGATGGCCGCCATCACGCCGGTCAGCGCGTACCTGCACGCCGCGGCCGTGGTGAAGGCCGGCATCTTCCTGCTCATCCGCTTCTCGCCGATCTTCCACGACGTGGCGGTGTGGAAGGCGCTGCTCGTGACCGTCGGCATGGGCACGGCCGTCATGGCGGCGGTGTTCGCTCTGCAGAAGACCGATCTCAAGCAACTCATGGCGTACTCGACGGTGAGCCAGCTGGGCTGGATCATCGCCACCATCGGCATCGGTACGCAGGCCGCACTCGCGGCCGCCGCACTGCACACGCTCGCGCACGCCCTGTTCAAGTCGGGACTGTTCATGCTGGTCGGCGTGGTGGACCACGAGGCCGGGTCGCGCGACATCCGGGACCTCGGCCCCCTGTGGCGGCGCATGCCGTGGACCTTCGGGGCCACCGTCCTGGGGGCGGCGGCCATGGCCGGCATCCCGCCCACGCTGGGTTTCGTGTCCAAGGAGTCGATGCTCACCGCGTTCGGCGAGGCCGCTGGCGGGAACTCCGTCGCCGTGACAGTGCTGCTGGCCGCGGCGGTGGTCGGCGCGATCCTCACGTTCCTCTACTGCGCCCGCATCGTCATGGGCGGGTTCCTGGGTCTCTACCGTCAGGACCGGGGGCTCGAG
Organism: Dietzia sp. NPDC055343; assembly: GCF_053645265.1. Lineage (NCBI taxonomy): Bacteria > Bacillati > Actinomycetota > Actinomycetes > Mycobacteriales > Dietziaceae > Dietzia > Dietzia sp. NPDC055343. Next base: position 1,402 of record NZ_JBSHMJ010000069.1, read on the forward strand.
GCCGACGGCGTGACGCCGGTTGCCGACGTGCACGAGGCGCCGGTACGACTGTTGCTTCCGGCCGCTCTGCCCGCGGTCATCGGTCTGCCACTCGCGCTGGTCGTGGCAATCCTCGATGCCCCCATGGGCGCCATCGCCCGCGCGGCCGCGGGCCCGTTCGGGTGGTTGCCGCTCTATCACGACAAGATCGCCCGCCCCGCCCTGCCCGCCGACTTCGACCCGGCGGACCTCGAGTACGAACCACACCTGGCCCTGTGGCACGGGTTCACGCTCGAACTCGGATTCACCGCGCTCATCCTGGTCGTCGGCGCACTGCTCGTCTGGCAACGCCGCGTCCTCGATCGGGCGCTGGACCGCGACCTGCTGCCGTTCACCGGCGCGGCGGTACTCGAGTCGATGATGCGCGGCACCGTCAGCGCGGGCCGCGCCTTGGTGCGGCCCACCGCCTCCGACTCCCCCGCACGGCACGCCGGCGCACTCATCGCGACGGTCTGCGTCTACGGCGTGGGGCTCGGCGCGTGGGCGTTCGCGACCGGGGCGACCCTGCCCGCCCGGGTCGGCGACCTCGACCGGACGATCGACGTGGTGCTGCTGATCGTCGTGGTGCTCTCCGTCATCGGGCTGTGCACGGCGCGCTCGCGGCTGGCGGCGGTGGTGTTGCTCTCGGCCGTCGGCATCGCGGTGACCATCCAGATCTTTGGTCTCGGCGCCCCCGACGTGGGCATGACCCAGTTGCTGGTCGAGGCGCTGACCATCATCATGTTCATGCTGGTCCTGCGCCGGCTGCCGAAGGACTTCATCGCCCCGACCCGCACCCGCCGCACCGCGGCGATCGTGCTGGGCGTGGCCTCGGGCCTGGTCGCGACCGCCGCAGCGCTGGTCTTCAGCGGGCGCCGCGAGCGCTCGCCGATCGGCATGTACCTGCTCGAGAACGGGCCGGACATCACCGGCGGCGCCAACGTGGTCAACACGATCCTCGTGGAGTTCCGTGCGCTCGACACCTTCGGCGAGGTCTCCGTCCTCGGCGTGGCCGGGATCGCGATCCTCGCCGTCCTCGGCTCGGTCCGCAGCCGTGCCAGCAACAACACCGTCGACAATCAGGACGACGACTTCCTCCCCGGCACCGAGCAGGCCACCGGCGAGGCCGAGACGGCGCTCGAGGACGCCGACCGCAACACCATGCCTCTGCGCCTGCTGTCCCGCGGCGTGGCACCCACCCTCGCCGTCGTATCGGTGCTGCTGCTCTGGCGAGGGCACAACGAGCCCGGCGGGGGGTTCATCGCCGCGCTCGTCGCCTCCTGCGCGTTCGCGCTCTACTACCTGTCCCGCGAGTCGGACTCCCCGGTGAGCAAGCCGTCCACCCCGGTCATGTTCATCGGCGGCGGGCTCATCCTCGCCGGCCTCACCGGGGTCGGCGGCTACGCATTGGGCGAGTTCCTCGAGCCCGCGCACTGGTACATCCTCGGCCAGCACATCAGCAGCGCACTGTTCTTCGACCTCGGGGTCTTCTTCGGTGTGCTGGGCCTGGTCATGACCGCGTTCAACACCCTCGGCGCGGAGGGCACCGCCGTCGACGCGGTCCCCGGCACCGACCAGACCGTGGAGGCGAGCCGATGACCCTGGCGATCATGATCGGTGTCCTCACCGGCGGTGGGGTCTACCTGATGATGCAGCGCGGCATGGTCCGCGTCGTGTTCGGCCTCGGCCTGTTCAGTCACGCCGTCAACCTGATGTTGCTCTCGTCCGGGGTGTCCGCGTGGCGAAGCGAACCGCTTGCGGACGTCAACAGCAGCGACATCTCCGCCGACCCGCTCCCCCAGGCGTTCGTGCTCACCGCCATCGTCATCACCATGGCGGTCACCGTGTTCATGCTGTCGCTCGCCGTGGTGGGGCGCGATGACGACACCCACGACGTCCCGGACACCGGCGACGAGGCCTTCACCACCACCGGACGGGAGGGTGCCGCATGATCGCACTGCTCCTGCCGCTGCTGGCCGCCGTCCCGGTCATGGCCGCGGCGATCGCCGCGATGATGCCGTGGCGGGTCGTCGGCCGTCTGCTCGCGCTGGCCGTCCCCGCCGTCACCGCCGTCTCGGGCATCGGCCTGCTCGTGCACCACCACGCCGAGCCCGTGGTGGCCGCCCAGGTGGGCGCGTTCGTCCCCGGAGTGGCCATCCCGATGGTCTCCGACTCCTTCGCCGCGATCATGCTCGTCGCGACGGGAGTCGTGGCGGCCGCGGCGGTCCTGTTCTGCGACCTCACCGGCGAGTTCGCCCGGAGTCGCTACTTCGCCCCCCTGGTGCTGCTCCTTCTGGCCGGCGCCAACGGGGCCCTGCTCACCGGGGACCTGTTCAACCTGTTCGTGTTCGTCGAGGTCATGCTGCTGCCCTCGTACGCGCTCATCGCGATGACCGGCGGCTGGCGGCGGCTGGGCGTGGGTCGGCTGTTCGTGGTGGTCAACCTCCTCACCTCGACCGTGCTGCTCGCCGGAGTGGGCTTCGTCTACGCCTCGGCCGGGGCGGTCAACCTCGCGGCACTGGCGGGCGCGGCGAGCGAGGACGGCCGCGTCGCCGCGGCGCTGGGCATCGTGGTGATGGCGCTGTGCATCAAGGCGGGCGCGGTCCCCGTCCACGGCTGGCTGCCCCGCGCCTACCCCGGCACCTCGGCCGGCGTGATGGCCCTGTTCTCGGCGCTGCACACCAAGGTCGCGCTGTACGCGGTCATCCGCATCTGGGCCACCGCCTTCGACCTGGACCCCGCGTGGGGCCGCGTCATCCTGGTGGTCGCGCTCATCACGATCCTGTGGGGCGCCATCGCCTCGGCAGCGCCCGTCGACGCCCGCGAGATCCTGGCCTGGCAGATGGTCTCCGGGGTCGGTGTCATCCTCGCCGCGCTGGTGGTGGCGTCCGCGCCGGGCGGGGCGATCGTCTACATGATCCACCACATGGTCACGATCGGCGCGCTCATCCTGCTCGTCGGGGCGGCCGAGCACCTCTACCGCAGCGACCGCCTCGGCACGCTCACCGATCTGTGGCACCGCGAGCGACCGCTCGCCGTGCTCATGGTGCTCGCGATCGCGGCCCTCGTCGGACTGCCGCCCACCTCGGGTCTGATCGGCAAGCTCGAGGTCCTGTCCGCCGCCCTCGCCCCCGGCACGGTGTGGGGGGTCGTCACCGTCGTCGTCGTTCTGCTCGGGTCCCTCATCGGCCTCGTGGCGATGCTCCGCCTGTGGCGGGGGATCATGTGGAGCGACGCCGCGTCCGAAGGTGACGCGCCCGACGGTGGCGCGTCCGGCACTGTCTCGCCGGACCGGGATGACGACGACAACGCGCCCACCCGTCCCCGCATACCGGGCCGGCTGCTCGTGCCGGGTGGCGCGCTCGTCGCGGTCTCGGTGGCGATGTTCCTCGGTTACGGTGAGGTGGCCTCGGAGGTCGACCGGGCCGTGGACGGATTGGTCGACACCGCGGCGTACGTGCAGGCGGTGCTCGGCGGTGCCGACGCGCTGACCGCCACGACAGTGGGGGGTGTCTCGTGATCGGGCGCATCCTGCGGGTCCCGCTCGTACTGGGGTGGCTGCTGTGGAACGTGGTGGCGTCGTCGTGGGCGTTGGCCGTCACCGCGATGACCCCCGGACCCGTGGGCAACCCGGTCCTGGTCCGGTATCCGATGCGCTGCCGCACCGACATCGAGGTGACCGCACTGGCCTGGGCCATCACCGTCACCCCCGGCACCCTGGTGACGGTGATCGGCGAGACCGACCTGTGGGTGCACGTGGTACTCGGCGGGCCGCGCGAGGAGATGGTCGAGATGCTCGCCGAGACCGAGGACCGCATCCTGTCCGTCCTGCGAGGTGAGAAGTCATGAGTCCGTTGCTCACCGTTCTGCTGGGGTCGGCCACGGTGATCGTCGCAGCGAGCATGCTGGTCGCGGCGTACCGTGCGATGCGTGGCCCGGGCGATGCCAACCGCGCCGTAATGGCCGACCTCACGTACTTCTGTGCCGTTGCGCTGTTCGTGATGTTCGTGATCCGTACGGGGTCGGCCGTCTCCCTGGATGTGGTGATGCTCGGCTCGCTCCTCGGCGTGTTGTCCACCGTCGCCCTGGCGCGGCTGCTGTCGAGAGGTCGGAGGTGAGTCAGATGGCCGATTCGGTGATCAGCGACCTGCTGATCGGCGTGCCCGCACTGCTGGGCTCGCTATGCTTCCTCGTGGCCGCGGTGTCCATGAACCGGGCCCGCGACGCGCTGACCCGCATCAACATACTGTCCGTCGCCACCGGATTGGGCATGATGCTGTTCATCGTGGCCGCGTACGTCCACGACCTCACCGGCGGTTTCCGCTGGTCGGGACTGATAATGGCGCTGGTCGCGTTCGGCGCGACCGTGGTGGTGACCTCCGTCGCCTCCATCACGCTCGCCCGGGCCGCGTACCGGGCGGACCCGCGGCTCGATCCCCGGACCGCATACGATGACCTGTCAGGAGTGGAGTGACGTGAGCGCCCCGTCCCGTGGAGTCAACGATCCCTCGGAGTCCCCGGACGACGCGGCGGACCGGATCGCCTACGACCCGGTACTGGCCGCACGTCGCGTCGACACCCTGATCGACGCCGGGGATCTGCGCAACGCCGCCGAGGTCCTGGACGAGATGCCGCCGTGGCTGGTGGTCGATGTCCTCGAGCGAAGCGGCACCAAGGACCGGGCGGTGATGTTCCGGCTCCTGCCCAAGGACACCGCGACCTACGTGTTCGAGGCGCTCGACCCGCCATTGCAGTCCGAGATCATCCACGACCTGCACGACAGCCGGGTCAGCGAGATCTTCGCCGAGCTCGACCCGGACGATCGCGCCGGTCTGATCGACGAGCTGCCCGCCAAGGTCGCCACCCGTCTGATGCGCGAGCTCGACCCGGAGGAGCAGGCGCTGACCGCGGCCGTCCTCGACTACCCGGTCGGCTCCGTCGGGCGCCGCATGAGCCCGGAGTACGTGTCGACACACCCCGACACCACCGCCGGCCAGACCCTCGAACGGGTCCTTCAGCGGATTGACCGGACCGAAACCATCTACGCTCTGCCCGTTACCGACGACGAGCGGCACCTCGTGGGGATTGTCGGCCTGCGCTCGGTGATGAGGGCGGACCCGGACACCCCGATCCGCGAACTGATGAACGAGGCCGTGTCGGCGCGCGCGCGTGAGTCCGACGAAAAGGCCGCCCGCCGGTGCTCGGGCGAGCGGTTCATCGTGTTGCCGATAGTCGACGACGAGAACCGCCTCGTCGGAATCCTCACCTTCGACGACGCCCTGAGGATTCTCCAGGACGCCGACTCCGAGGACACGGCCCGCCAGGGTGGTGTCGAGCCGCTGCGCCGGCCGTACCTGTCCACCCCGATGCGCTCGCTCGTGCGCTCTCGTGTGCTGTGGTTGCTCGTGCTGGCGGTGGGCGCCACGCTCACGGTCCAGGTGTTGGAGGTCTTCGAGTCGACCCTCGAGCAGGTCGTGGCGCTCTCGCTGTTCGTGCCGCTCATCATCGGCACCGGCGGCAACACCGGCAACCAGGCGGCCACCACCGTGACGCGAGCCCTCGCCCTCGGAGATGTGCGACCACGGGACACGGCCCGTGTCCTCTGGCAGGAGGCCCGCACGGGATTCACACTCGGGCTGATTCTCGGCTCGGTCGCGTTCGCGGTCGCGGGTCTGGTCTATGGGGTCGATTTCGGGCTGGTGATCGGGCTGACGCTGTTGTCGCTGTGCACGATCGCGGCGTCGGTCGGCGGGGTCATGCCGCTGCTCGCCAATACCGTGCGAGCCGATCCGGCGGTGTTCTCCAACCCGTTCATCTCGACCTTCGTCGACGCCACCGGGTTGATCGTCTACTTCCTCATCGCCCGCGCGGTGCTGGGGCTGTAGGCGGCCTGACGGTCTGAGCCCGGTACCAGGCCGGGCCCGATGCCGGCCCTGGGCGGCTGGCGCCCGCCCGGCCTGACTTACGCGTCCTGTCTGCCGGTTTTCGACGGACTTGCGCGCCCGGTTTGGTCCAAACC
>NZ_JBSHMJ010000070.1:0-6248 GCF_053645265.1 Dietzia sp. NPDC055343
TCCCCGGAGCGGCCGCCGTCTCCTCTCGCACTACGCGAGCTGCCGATCAGCCCTGCTCGGCCGCCAGCTTCTTCAGCGACTCGGTGGGCGCGAAGCGCTCGCCGTACTTCGCGGCCAACTCCTCGGCGCGGGCGACGAAGCCCTTGTAGCCCGAGGCCTCCTTGGCGCCCGGCTCCGAGTAGTTCTTGGCGTACTGGCGGGTGCCGCCGGTCCACGCCGGGAACCCGATGCCGATGATCGAGCCGATGTTGGCGTCGGCGTCGTCGACGATCACGCCCTCGTCAACGCACTTCTGCGTCTCGAGCACCTCGGCGAAGATCATGCGGTCGATCAGGTCCTGCAGCGGCGGGGCGTTGTCCGGCGAGGTGGTGAACGCCTCGCGCAGGCCCGGCCACAGACCGGTGCGCTTGCCGTCGGCGTACTCGTAGAAGCCGGCGCCGGCGGCGCGGCCCGAGCGCTTGATCTCCTCGACCATCTTGAGCACCACGCGGTCCGACGAGCTCGGCACGTACTCCTTGCCCGCGGCCTCCTCGGCCTCACGGGTGGCCTGACGGATCTTGACCATGAGGTTGAGGTTCAGCTCGTCCGACAGCTGCAGCGGGGCGGCCGGGTAACCGGCGATGCGGCCGGCCTGCTCGATGGTCGCGGGCTCGATGCCCTCGTCCAGCATGCCGATCGCCTCGTTGACGAACGTGCCGATGACGCGCGAGGTGTAGAAGCCGCGCGAGTCGTTGACGACGATCGGCACCTTGCGGATGGCGAGCGTGAGATCGATCGCGCGGGCCAGCGCCTCCGGGGTGGTCTTCTCGCCCTTGATGATCTCCACCAGCTGCATCTTGTCGACCGGGGAGAAGAAGTGGATCCCGATGAAGTCCTCGGGGCGCTGGACGCCCGTGGCCAGGTCCGTGATCGGCAGGGTCGAGGTGTTGGAGCCGAGCAGTGCGTCGGGGTTGACGATGCCCTCGATCTCCTGGAAGACCTTCTTCTTCAGCTCGGGAGACTCGAACACGGCCTCGATGACCGTGTCGCAGCCCGCGAGATCCTGCGGGTCGATGGTCGGCGTGATGCGGGCCAGGAGAGCGTCGGACTTCTCCTGGGTGGTGCGGCCACGCTCGAGCGCCTTGGCCTCGATCTTCTCGGAGTAGGCCTTGCCCTTCTCGGCGCCGGCCATCTCGACGTCCTTGAGGACGACCTCCATGCCGGCCTTGGCACACACGTACGCGATGCCCGCGCCCATCATTCCGGCGCCGAGGACGCCGACCTTCTTGAACTCCGTGCGGGGGATCTCCGAGCCGTCGGCGGCCTTGGGGCGGGCGCCGCCGGAGGCGCAGTGCTGCATGTCGAAGAAGAACGCCTGGATCATGTTCTTCGCGATGGGGCCGGTGACGAGCTCGACGAAGTAGCGGGCCTCGATCTTCTCGGCCGTGGCGAAGTCCACCTGCGAGCCCTCGACGGCCGCGGCCATGATGGCGCGCGGCGCCGGGGAGGGCGCGCCCTTGGTCTGCTTACGCATGTTGGCCGGGAAGGAGGGCAGCACGCCGGCCAGAGCCGGATCGCTGATGGTGCCGCCGGGCAGCTTCCAGCCCTTGCGGTCCCACGGCTGGGAGGCCTCGGGCCCGGTGGCCAGCCACGCCTTGGCGGCATCGATCAGCTTCTCGGGCTCGACCACCTCGTCGACCAGCCCCGCCTCGAGGGCCTTGGCCGGGGCGAAGGACTTGCCGGACATGAGGATGTTCGGGACTGCCTGGGCCAGGCCGAACATGCGGACGGTACGGACGATGCCGCCGCCGCCGGGCAGCAGGCCGAGGGTGACCTCCGGGAGTCCGACCTTGGCGCCGCGGGCGTCGGCCATCACGCGGTGGTGGGTCGCGAGCGCGAGCTCGAGTCCCCCGCCGAGGGCCGCACCGTTGATGGCCGCCACGACCGGCACGCCACAGGTCTCGAGGGCGCGCATGCGCTCCTTGATGCCCAGGGACCGGGTGTAGAGGTCCTCGGCGTCGGCGGGGCCGGCCTTGATCATGGACTTGAGGTCGCCGCCGCCGAAGAAGCTCTTCTTGGCGGAGGTCAGGACGACGCCCTTGATGGACTCCTTCTCGGCCTCGATGCGGTCGACGGTCTGCGCGAAGTCCTCGATGAACCGGGCGTTCATCGTGTTGGCGCCGTGGTCGGGGTCATCCATGGTGAGGGTGACGATGCCGTCGCCGTCCTGCTCCCACCGGAACATGTTGTCGCTCACTGGTTTTCTACTCCTGTATGGCTGTGGTGTCGGTGGGCTGGATCAGACGCGCTCGATGATGGTGGCCACGCCCATGCCGCCGCCCACGCAGAGGGTGACGAGGGCGCGCTTGCCGCCGGTGCGCTCGAGCTCGTCGAGCACGGTGCCGGTGATCATGGCGCCGGTGGCGCCGAGCGGGTGGCCCATGGCGATGGCGCCGCCGTTGACGTTGAGCTTCTCGTCGGGGATGTTCATGTCCTTCTGGAAGCGGAGGACGACGGAGGCGAACGCCTCGTTGAGTTCCCACAGGTCGATGTCGTCGGCGGTGAGGCCGGCGGTGGCGAGCGCCTTCCGGGCGGCCGGGGTGGGTCCGGTGAGCATGATGGTGGTGTCGGCGCCGGAGGTGGCGGCGGCCACGACGCGGGCGCGCGGGGTCATCCCCATCTCCTTGCCGGCCTTCTCCGAACCGACGACCACCAGCGCGGCGCCGTCGACGATGCCGGACGAGTTGCCACCGTGGTGGACGTGGTTGATCTCCTCGACCCAGTGGTACTTCTGCAGCGCCACGGCGTCGAAGCCACCCATGTCGCCGACCATGGCGAACGAGGGCTTGAGGCCGGCCAGCGACTCGACGGTGGTGCCGGGACGCATGTGCTCGTCGCGGTCCAGGACGGTCAGCCCGTTCATGTCCTTGACGGGCACGACCGACTTGTCGAAGCGGCCCTCCTCCCACGCCTGCGCCGCGAGTCGCTGCGAGCGCTCGGCGTAGCGATCGACATCCTCGCGGGAGAAGCCCTCGAGGGTGGCGATCAGGTCGGCACCGATGCCCTGCGGCGAGAAGTAGGTGTCATAGTTGGTGGCCGGGTCCATCGCCCAGGCGCCGCCGTCGCTGCCCATCGGCACGCGCGACATCGACTCGACGCCGCCGGCGAGGACGACCTCGTCCCAGCCGGAGCGGATCTTCTGAGCAGCCATGTTGATGGACGTCAGGCCGGAGGCACAGAAGCGGTTGATCTGCACGCCGGCGACGGTGTCGGGCATCTTGGCGGCGAGCGCGGCGATACGGGGCAGGTCCATTCCCTGATCGCCGAGCGGGCTGACGATCCCGAGGATGATGTCCGAGATGCGGTTCTCGTCGAGATCCGGGAAGCGGCGACGGGTCTCGTCGATGAGCCCGACGACCAGGTCGATGGGCTTGACCCCGTGCAGGGCGCCGCCTGGCTTGCCCTTACCCCGCGGTGTGCGGATCGCGTCGTAGATGAATGCCTCGGTCATGGGTGGTCCACGGCCTTTCTCTGGGCGGAACTGGTACGTGTTCACGGCTAGGGTACGTGTCGCCCCTCACACGCCGTGGAGTGCGGTCCGTTTTTTGCCCCGCGCGGCCTTTCGCGGGCTGGCACAGTGGGGGTGTGACCGCGACATCCGCCGTTCCCCCAGCCCTTCCCGAAGCCCTGGCCGAACTCGCCGCGGAATGCGGTGTGGCCACGGGGTACACCGATGCGCACGGCGTCCACCGCGACGTCCCCAAGCGCACCGTGCGCGCCGTCCTCGCCGCGATGGGCGTCGGCGCCGGGAATCGCGCCGACCTCGCCGCGGAAGATGACGACCACGACGACGACAACGCCGCCACCCGCGCCACCGACACCGACGACCGGGCCGCCCTCGAGGAGGTGCGCCTCGCGCCGTGGCGTCGTGTGCTCGCGCCGACCGTGGTCGCCACCGAGGGCGCCACCCGTGTGGTCCCGATCCATGTCCCGCTGGGTGCGAACGTGACGGTCTCGGTCCACCTCGAGGAGACGCCCTCCGCCACCGCCGGGTCCGCCGATCCGATTCCCCTGCTCCCTCTCAGCGGCGACCGCATCCAGCGGGAGGTCGACGGAACACCGATGGAGCAGATCTCCGTGAGTGTGCCCGGCGATCTGCCGGCGGGGTGGCATCAACTGCGTGTTGTCGTCGTCGACCCCGGCGTATCCCCCACCCACACCGCGAGGACAGGCGCCACCGACGCCTCCCGCCCCGACGGAACCCACCCCGGCGCGACCTACACGGCGACGCTTCTCGTCGCGCCGGCGAGCATCCCCGTCCCGGCCGGCCTGGACGAGCGCCGCGCGGTGGGGCTGGCGGCACAGCTCTACCAGGTGCGGTCGGCGACGTCCTGGGGCATGGGCGATCTCGCCGACCTGATGGACCTCGCCACATGGGGCGGCCGCGAGCTGGGCGCCGACTTCGTCCTGGTCAACCCGATGCACGCCGGCGAGCCGTTCCCGCCGGTGAGCCCGTCGCCGTACCTTCCCACGACGCGTCGTTTCGCCTCGCCCTTGTACCTGCACCCCGAGCTGCTGCCCGAGTACGCCGACCTTCCCGATACTGAGCGGACCCGCGTCGACGAGCTCGCCGGCCTCACCGCCGGCACCGAGGCCAACAGGTCGGATTCCCTCGACCGCGACGCCTCGTGGGCCGCCAAGATCGAAGCTTTACGCCTGTTGTACGCAGTACCCCGGACGCCCGACCAGGCCGCAGAGTTCGAACGCTTCATTCGCGAAGGAGGGCCCGGACTCCGATCCTTCGCCACCTGGTGCGCGTTGGCCGGGGAGTACGGGCCGGACTGGGTGAACTGGCCCACTGACCTGCGCGATCCCGAGTCCGAAGCGGTCGAGCGTTTCGCCTCAGCCCACACCGAGGAGATCGACTTCCACCAGTGGCTGCAGTGGGTGACCGCCGAGCAGCGGGCGCGCGCGCAGCGATCGGCACTCGATGCAGGGATGCGACTGGGTATCCTGCATGACCTCGCGGTGGGCGTGCATCCCTCGGGCGCCGACGCATGGTCGCTCAAGCGCTCGCTGGCGCGCGGGGTGTCGGTCGGCGCTCCCCCGGATATCTATAACCAACGGGGGCAGGACTGGTCGCAACCTCCGCTCCGCCCGGACGCGTTGGCCGACAACGGCTACCGACAATTCCGCGATATCGTCCGGGCCGCGTTGCGCGATGCGGGCGGCGTTCGCATCGACCACATCCTCGGGCTCTTCCGTCTGTGGTGGATCCCCGCCGGGTCCCCACCCACCGACGGCACCTACGTCCACTACGACAGCGACGCCATGCTCGCCGTCCTCACCCTCGAAGCGTCACGTGCCGGTGCGGTGGTGGTGGGCGAAGACCTGGGCACCGTTGCCCCGGGCGTGCGCGAGGCCCTGTCCGAGCGCGGCGTGCTGGGCACGTCGGTGATGTGGTTTGAACGGACCGACGACGCCGGCGATACCGACGACGCCCACGACCCGGGCATCTCCGGCGGCGCCCGACACGCTGGAGACGAGTTTGACGACGACAACGCTCCCGCTCGGCCACTGCCACCGGAGGAATACCGCCGCTTGTGCATGGCGTCCGTGACCACCCATGACCTGGCGCCGACCGCCGGGTACATCGATCTCGTCCATGTCGATATCCGTGACGAGCTCGGCCAACTCACCCGCGACGTGGCCGACGAGCGCCGGGACGCGGCCGCGGAGGTGGATGGGTTCGTCACCGCGGTTCGAGAGCGCGGGTTACTCGAGGGCGACTCCCCAGACGACCTCATCGTCGCGTTGCACGCTTTCCTAGCGACGTCGCCGTCTCTGTTGCTCACTGTCTCGCTCGCGGATCTGGTGGGCGACCGCAGACCTGTGAACATGCCCGGTACCTCGACCGAGTACCCCAACTGGTCGGTACCTCTGGCGGATGGGGATGGACGGGCCCTGTTGCTGGAGGATGTGGTGCGCTGTAGCTTGCCGAAACGCGTGTTCGCCGCTGTGGGTGTGGTGGGTGGTGGGTAGTGGTCCGGGGCTGGCGGGCTGGTGCCGGTGGGCTGGTGCCGGCGGGATGCGGGTTTTGGGGGTGGTTGGAGGCGGGGTGGTGAAATGGCGAGAACCCCAACCCGTGAGGGGTTGGGGTTCTCGCGTGTGAAGTTGTGTTCGGCGGTGACCTACTCTCCCACACCCTCGCGAGTGCAGTACCATCGGCGCTGGCAGGCTTAGCTTCCGGGTTCGGAATGGGACCGGGC
>NZ_JBSHMJ010000071.1:0-6205 GCF_053645265.1 Dietzia sp. NPDC055343
GATGAGCGCGCGCAGCCCCTCGAGCCGTCCGGAACCGCGGTAGCTCTGCTCACCGTGGTCGGGCTGCGGGCTCATCTCGCCGGTCAGGCCGGGGGCCCCTGCTCCTGCGCGGGGAAACCGCCCTCTGCGTTGGTCAGTGCTCTGGCATTCCGTGCGATATCGCGCGTGGTGCTCATATCTCGACCGTAGGGGAGGACCTGGCGTGGCCCCACCGGTCGGCGTCCGCGGTGGTTGATGTCGCGGGTCTGACGACGACGACGCCGTCGCCGAGCGTTCCGCGAGGGTTCGGTCAGCTGTGGCCCGGGCCCCCGCTCATTCCCGGTGCAGCGCGTCCGTGCACCGCAGCCGGAGTTTCTCCAGTTGCTCGCCCTGCTCGCGAACGCGGGTGGCCAGTTCCTCGAGGGTGGCCTGGGGGAGTCGCGGGTCGGCCCGAGTCACCGAGGCCTGATCACAGAAGCGAGAAACCTGCCGGTAGTCCAGATCGACCTGTCAGGGCCAGCACCGTCGTTATGCGGTCGGACGGGGACGCGATGTCGGCGAGAAGTGCCACACAGTAGGCAGCGGCTTCGGTGTGTGCATGTGGGATCGGCTGCTGAGATGCTGACGCGAGGTCGATTCCGTGGACGGTCAGTTCGAATGCACGGGTGGGGAGATAGCTCATGAGTGTCATCGCCCCGACAGGGGTGGCGACCAGTGCATTATCGGGACTGGCATCGATCACGGCGGTCACGCGTTGAGCGATGTCGAGCGCGGCGTTGATCGGGTTCTCTCCCAGCGCGGCCCCGGCGTCCCGGCCCCGCGCGATGACCTCGGTAGGGTCGGCGAGCCCGCTAGCAGCGGCGGCGTGAAAGTACGCTGCCGGGCTTGCCAGGTCCGGTGCTGACGTGCCGGCCGAAGACCGGAGATAGGACTCGGTGGTGAGAAACGCCCGGGTGGTGTGACCGAGGAGAGCCCGTAGGTCCCAGTCACCCAACCCGGGACGCGTGAGATCGGTGGAGCGGAGGCCTTCGATGACATGGGTGAATCCCTCGGCCGCCAGATCGAACCACGTTCGATGCATCATCGGGCAAGTCTTCCTGCCGCATATCGTGGTAGTCAATGCTCACAGCGCTATCGGGAGGCCATCTCCGCGCGCTCGACAGTTTCACCGCGCCAGCAGCCCCTTGGCGCGGTTCGGTCAGCTGTGGCCGGGCCCCCGCTCAGTCCTGGTGCAGCGCGTCCGTGCACCGCAGCCGGAGTTTCTCCAGTTGCTCGCCCTGCTCCCGGGCGCGGGTGGCCAGTTCCTCGAGGGTGGCCCGGGGGAGTCGCGGGTCGGCGATGTCGATCAGCGCCTTCCACCCGAGTTCCTTGCCGGCCACGGCGAGCGTCAGCGCCTCGAGCTCCAGCAGATCACTCAGCGGGGACCGCTCGGCGAGCCGCTGGTTGGGCTTGAGCTGACCGACCTTCTCTGCGGCGCGGGCGGGCAGGTCCTTGAGTGTGGAGGGCGAAGTGCCCACGAGCGTCATCAGGTCTTCGAGGGACCGCTTGTCCTCCTCCGTCTGGTCCCCGAGCCGGGAGACCACCTCGCGGATGTGGGCGTCGTCGTGGCTCTCGGCGACGCGACGGAACAGGTCGACACCCGCGGCCGCCCCGGCGTGGTGGTCCTGCATGTACGTGTGCAGCATCTCGGTGGCCATGCCGTGACGGTACGACCGTCACAGGCGCCGTCAACCGGTGCGGGCGGGATTTCTGATGCGGGCTGCGCCGCCGGCGAGTCCTGATTTGGCGGCGATGGTGGCCTCGTACCTTCGGGTACACCTTTGTGGGACGGCCGGGCGTCCGCCATCGCTGCTGTGTCATAGGGTCGGGTTCGGTCTTTATGAAACGCCTTCCCGTCGGGTCTAGTATCTATTGCTACAAATTCCAGGCGAAAGGGTCTTCCGATGGCTGATCGGATTGGGACGTTGCTGAACCGTCGGGTGACGGTGGCCAGGAGGTGCTCATCGTCAGCCGCGGGAAGGTGCGGACTCGGTTCCGTCGCCGAGGCGAGTTGGGTTGGAATTTTCGGGTGGCGTCGACGGACTCGGAGAACGTTATCGAGCGGATGCCAGAGCCGGAGCTGAAGCCGGCCCCGAAACCGGCTCGCGGGGCCTCGCGTCCGCGAGGGCAGTGGGTGGCGTACGTGCGGGTGTCGGCCGCGGATCAGAACGAGGCGCGTCAGCTCGAGGCGGTGGGGGAGTGTGACCGGGTCTATGTCGAGAAGCAGTCCGCTCGCTCGCGGGCCGACCGTGTGAAGCTCGCCGAGTGCATCGGGTATCTCCGGGACGGTGACGAGCTGGTTGTCGCCTCGATGGACCGACTCGCTCGATCCCTGGTCGATCTCAGGCAGATCGTCGGCGAGATCACCGCAAAGGGAGCCAGTGTGGAGTTCGTCCACGAACGGGCCACCTACGCCGCCGGCGCCCAGGATCCTCGAGCAGACCTGATGCTCTCGCTGCTCGGGGCGTTCGCCGAGTTCGAGCGAGCGATAATTCGTGAACGCCAATCCGAGGGCATCGCCATCGCCAAAGCGAAGGGCAAGTACAAGGGACGCAAACGCGTCCTGACTGACGAACAGATCGATAAGGCCCGGGCCCGCATCGAGGCGGGGGAGGGACCGTCAGCGATCGCCCGCGAGCTCGGTGTGGGTCGATCCACGTTGTACCGGGCACTCAAACGCTACGCGGCGAATGCCGAAGCGTGACTAAATTTGCGCTGTTCAGGACTCTGCCGACCGGGTGTGACTGATGGTTGAGGTGTTGGCCAGAGATGAGGAGTAACTGGTGCATGGCGACCTTGCGAAGCAGGGCACCTACTTCGCATGGTCGCCAGAAGTAGTGCTGACTGTGCAGCGCTCTCCCCTGCATCACTGAAAGTAGATAGGTATGACCTCGAACCACGATCCGATCCCTGCCATCGACCTCACGCGCGCGCCCCTCGGCGAGATGGCCGCTGAACGTCTTGTCGCCGCGGTCTCAGCTCATGGTGATCTCGCAGAAGACCACTACCTTGAGCTCAAGGGGCCGCCAGACCTCGGTTCAAAGACGGTCATGGCCAAGGTGGCTAAGTTCATCCTTGGTGCCGCCAACCGGTTGCCTGACCGTGCCGCCGAAGCCTTCGGAGGGTACGCCGTCATGATCGTCGGCATTACCGAGAATGGCGTCGAGGGTGTGCCTCCGATGGAGAAACTTGAACTTTCGAAGGTGATTCAGCGATATCTCGGTGCAGCTGGCCCCCGCTGGGACATCGTGCGCGTCCCGCTGCAGGGCACGCCCAATCAGGTTCTGATCTTCATCGTCGACCCTCCACAGAAGGGGCAGCCCCCCTTCGCTTGCCGAGCCAACGGTGAAGGCCTCCAAGACGGCCGCATCTACTACCGGGGAGATGGGGAAACCCGTGAAGCGACCGCCGACGAACTAGATCTATTGCTGGCGCGCGGGGCTGCAAATTCGCCGGCGCCGGTCGACCTCGAGGTCGCTGTCAAAGGCGCAGTCGTACCTCTCACTGTTGACGAGGCCACCCTGAACGAGCTGGTTGAGAAGGTGCGCCGACGCTTGCTCGCTGCACTCCCTGCGCCGGAGTCTAAAGAGCCCTTGGAAACTGGTTTGGCAGCAGGGGCTGCCAGCTACTTGAGCGCAGCAATGGGTTCCGCTTCCCTATCGCGACTGCGGGCAGATCAAGCAGCCGCAAGTCGGATTGCGGGTATAGCCGCTACCGAGGACCCAGAGAACCGCTCCGAAGACGAGTACAGAGCCGAAATTGATGCCTGGGAGGAGCGCTTCCGTCGAGCTTGGGCAGACGCCATAGAGCTGTTCGCCGCGCAGTCTCTGCCTGCGATCGAAGTAGCAGTAGTCAATAAAACCCAGACGTTTCTGCATGACGTTGAAGTGAAGCTCCACCTCGAAGAACCTGTTGTGGTTGTGGACGCTCAGGGAGATCAAGACGGGCCGGGGTGGGACGACCTGCAGCTACCCTCTCCACCTCGGAAATGGGGACCCGTTAAGCGAGAACTTCGCTTTGGTCCTGGGTACTCTGCCAACTTCGTCAACCCATTGTCGTTCGTGCCCGATTCGTACTCGCCTTCCGACGTTGAATGGACGACGTCTGAGACGGTCAGCGCGGAGGTCGCCGTGGGGGATCTCCGGCCGAAGGCCACGTTCCAGACCTGCGACGGTGACGTCGCCCTTCTCGTCAATGGCGAGGCCCCTGAACAACTTCGAGGTACTTGGACCGCAACCGTGCGCGGATACAACGAGGTGTTCACAGGCGAATTGGTGTTGAAGACCGCCGAGCCCACCTATCTCACGGGCTTGATTCGAGAGTTCTTCGATCTGGGGGAAAAATAGTCGACGGCCGACTGGTGGGGACCAGTCCCCGGCAGACTGCCAGTGCCATCATCGCATCGGTCAACGAGACGGTGAAGTAGTAGCGAGCACAGAGGTGTATCGCAGTAGAGAATCGTCAAACGCAGTAGCTTGAACCTCGCAGAACTGCGATTTCCTAGTACGGGATATGGGCCGGTCGGGATGCTGAGAGGATTGGCGTCCATGAGCGAGACTCGGAAGCCGAACACCGGGCGTTTCGGCTGGAATGGAGGGCTTCCGCGTGGAGATAGTGGTGTTCATCGACACCAACGTGCTTAACGGTCACCCGTGGCTTGAGGGCCAGGTCTGGCAGGACTTACTACGTGATCGTCATGGCCTCGACGTCCGTGTAGTTCTCTCCGAAGTCGTGGTGGTTGAGAACTCCGGGATGGTCAACCGAGAGGCAGGCCCCGCCCTTGATGCTCTGCGAAGGGGTCAGCTACTTGGTGCCGACTTTCAGGAACACGCGACCGAGCAGTTGCAGACCTACGAGAAGAGATTCCGCGAGCGGCTTCGTGATCTGGGAATTGAAGTACTTGAACCGACTCGTAAGCACTTCCTCGGAGCAGTGAAGCGAGCTGCCCAGCGGATGGCCCCGGCTCTGCCCACGTCGCAAGGTAAGGCCAAGCCCGGGGGAACGCGCGATGCGGCTTTGTGGCTTCAGTTGCTTGACCTTGCACGCGATGCGCCATCTGCCCAGGTGTGGATGGTTACCAACAACAGCTCAGACTTCGGTGCGTCGACGGAGCGAGAGTCGGCAGAGCTTAAACAAGAGGAAGCTCCAGAGCTTGCTGAGCGCTGGCACGCTGACCTGGCCCGCGAGCTGAAGAAATACGGCCTGCTTGATAGCGTTTACCAGGCTCGACAGATTCGAACCTTCGTTCAACACCTAGATGCGCTCGAAGTGGCAGCGGCCGACCGAGAGGGCGACGAACTGCCCGGTCTAACTGACGACTTGCGCCTCCAGGTCGCGATCTCGCTCCGAACACTCGCAGCAGGGTGCACGCTGCCTTCCGACTCTCTGCCAGGGGTAGACAATGTCAGCGAGATTATGGTCCTCGACGTCGAGATCGATACGGACAAGATAATCCTCAGCGATGTCACCCACCCTCCCGGTGAGGACACATGGAAGGGCAACGTGGCGGTGACATGCCCGGCCCAGGTCCTTGTTCGAACCGCGAGCGGGGATTCCAAGCGCCATCGCCGCGTCACGGTACGCGGCTTGGTGGAAGTCTCCGCCGGCGGAGCCATCGCGATCAGTCAGGTCGCAGTTCAGCTCCACCAGACTCTCAAGGAGACCCAAGAGGTCATGGCCCGTCGCCTCGCGCCCCACTTCGAGCCATTGCAGACGCAGCTGGCTGCTACCGACTGGGCGTCGGGCTTGGCCGCCCAGGAGGGTGAGAGCTTCAGGCGGGCCCGGGAGGCAGTACGAAAAGCCGCTCCAAACCTCGGGGAGATTGCAGAATTCTCGACGTTGGCTAAAAGTTTCGGGAACACACCAGGTCTGGCAGCGGAAATAAAGCGGATAGCAGATTCGATCTCCGCTCCCGATTTGTTGACTGGGTTTGGCGACCCCGCTCCGGGAAAACCGCACACGCAAGCTGGTACAGATGCAGGGCTCCACGAAGCGAGCACTGACGACCAGCAAGAAGACGGCACAGGTTGACATAAGGTCTGGTTCTCGGCGCACTTGGGCGTGCTTCACGCGACGCGCTGGTGCGACACGTCTGAATCGCACTGGGTTGGTTGGAGTCTCCATCGTTTGGAAACGAGGATGGACTCATGCCGAAGGATACGAACCCGAGCAAGCCGACTACGCGTCG
>NZ_JBSHMJ010000072.1:0-6125 GCF_053645265.1 Dietzia sp. NPDC055343
GACGAGTCCGACGAGCTCAAGGCGCAGATCCTCGAGGACCTGGCCGGGCGGCTGGCCAAGTTCAAGATGCCGCGCACCATCGACGTGGTGGATGAGCTGCCGCGGCAGGCCAACGGCAAGCTGGTCAAGCGGACGCTGAAGGATCCGTACTGGGCGGACGCGAAATAGAACGTACGTTTCGAGCCCCTGACGCTCTCCGCGAGGAGGGAGTCAGGGGCTCGAGTCGTTCCGGGGCCGGGCTGGCCTCTACCTGGTCAGCTGAGGCCGATCAGCTGGCCGATGTCGATGCCGTTGATGATGTCGGAGCTGAAGGTGGCCGGGTCGCTCGAGATGCCGCCCGCGGCGGTGGATCCGGAGGTCACGGAGCCTAGCCCGAGGCCATCAAGGCTGCCAGTGACGGACTCGGCTGCGTTGGGCTGGCGGATGGTCACGCAGGTGTTGATGGGATTGACAACCTGGCGACCGTTTGCGAGGGCGAGAGTTGTGCCTGCTCCGGTGTTGAGCTTGTCGCCGACCTTGGCATTGTCAGGGACCCGGTAGGTGGTCTCGAGCGTGACGTAGGCGCCGCCGGCGGTAGTCCAGCCAGAGCTTTCCCTGTAGACCGAGTTGTTCGCCGCATTGACGCGTACGTCGTCAGAGACGTTGCTCCAAGACTGTGACCCGAGCAACTTCCACACGCTCTCCCGGGCACCGAGCAGAACGAAGCCCTCAGGGTGGAAGTCATCGATTCGGGTGACGAGGGCTCCTGGGCCGCTCACTGTAGTTCGAAAAGTGACGGTGCCGCCCGGAGCGGCGGTGCCGTTCCCGACAACCTCCTTCTTAAGGGTGTAGTTCACGGCAACTGGGCGGACCTTCACCTCCTGGCTGGTCCTGCACTCCGACGAGTTGTCTTGGGCAGACGCGGTGGCGGTGCCGATAGTCAGGCCGGACAGGGCCATCAGTGCGGCGGCGCCCAGGGCGACCATCTTCCTACGGTTCTCGGACATTCATCGATCCTCTCGACGTGGCTTACGGGTGGCTCGGCGTTGGCTGCGACAGCTGTGGCAGGACTGCAGGTGGGTGCGGCGTGGTCTTGCAACCTGGTTGGTTGGGCAACTCTCGTCGGGCTGAGAGTCAGTTGAGTGGCCTAGAATCCCTCCGTGATGTGTAGTAGATCACTTTGGGCGTAAGCGCAACCTTACATTAAGGTCGTGCATCGGTGTGACTCATACATAGGGCGCCCGGGATGACGGTCGTTGATGGATCGTGTTCGCTGATGAGGGTGGTTGGGGAGGGCTGGACGCTACGCCCTTCAGGGCCTGAGTATGACTGGCCGCGACCAGCGAAGGGCCGGCCGGTTTCGGGGTCAATTGTTAACTGCAGGCCCGGGCGGACTGGTCACGCTCGAGCCGGCAAGGCCTTCTTCTGGGCCTACGTGCTCAATATGCGAAGCCGCGCCAGCTTCTTTGGACGCCTGGTCAACTTCAGGCCACTGGCAAGCCGACGGGTCGCGGCGACTGGCTGGGGGCGGGCTGGTCAAATGGAGCACTCAAGGGTGGCCACCTCTCCTGTGGCGAGGGGCGGTGCGCGTGACCGCGTTCTCCTCAGTGGCGCGTGTCTAGTTCTTTACCTGAGCGTTCTCGGCGTCTCATGTGACTGGTGGTGTTTGAGGTATTGGTGCAGGTATCCGCCGTGCGCGTCCACTTCGGGTCCGACATGAACGCGCGTTTGGTAAGACTTTTATTTTTATCTCAGCACCGCTACTGTTGGCCAAGTCACACCACGGGTCGTGTCACGTCGACGATTGGTAGTCGACCACGCCGGGGGCTGTGGGCACCAGGAGAGTTCATGAGGAATCAAACGATTCGTCGGGCGGTCGCCGCGGCGAGCGCGACGGCGATGGCGGGCGCGGCGCTCGTCGTGGGAGGCGCGGGGGCCGCGTCGGCGGCGGAAGCCGTCAAACCAGGCACGGTCAGCGGGAGCGCTGGGAATAAGCTCGAGTTCAAGCGGACCATCAGCAGCGGCGAAGTCACCTATGGAGAAACGGTGACCATCACGTCTGAGATCGTGGACAGTAAGGGTGTTACGTGGTGGGCAAACACCCATTCCTGGATTGAGAACAACACGGAGCCCTGTCTTCAGTACGTCCCGGGATCAGCGAAGTGGCGTGCGTGGCCCAGCGAGTCGTTCGAGACCCCGTCAACGAAGCCAGGCGAGTTCAAGCCGTCCGAGAACGTTATTCGAGCGCAGTTCCCCGCCGTAGTTTCTGACCCTCTAGTTCTCAAGGCCGACTACGTCGTGCTCTGTGATGCGGGTGACGCAGTAGCGACAGGGGGAATGTCCTGGAAGGGCACATACGGTAGCAGCGGCAGCGAATACCGGAGCTTCGGCCCGACGATCAAGGTCAACCGAGCCACGGTCAGTGACTTCTTCTTCGCGGCACCGGTCTCGCCCGAAGTCGGGAAGATCACCGAACTTGTGGTAACCACCAGCGCGCCGGAGGGATCGCGAGTCACGTTCGACGTGGAGGGTAAGACGCTCAGTGGGACCGTAACCGGTGGAAAGGCGACCGCGAGCTGGACCCCTGCCTCTGCTGGCAGCAAGCAGATCGTCGCTACCTTCGCGGGCACGCCCACTCACGCGGGCAAGACCGAGACGCGAACTGTGAATGTGGCGGCTCAGGTTTTTGATTCTACGACGACACTGACTGCGCCGTCCGACGCCCAGCATGGTGTCAAGTCCCAGCTTTCTGCGACGGTGGCGCCGACAGCGGCAGCTGGCGGACGAGTGGAATTCCTCGAGGATGGCAAGGTTGTCGGAGGCGGTATGGTTTCGTCCAGCGGTTCCGTCACTATCGACTGGTATCCGTCGAAGGCTGGAAACGTGACGATCGATGCACGGTACCTAGGCAACGATGCAGTTCGCTCGTCTCAGGCTATTGGGCAGAACGTGACCGTTGCCGCTGCCGACGTCGCCAAGGAAAGCTCCACGACCACTTTGGACGAGGTCTCCATGACTCAGGTTGGCCAGTCCATTGCGCTCCGGGCCGTAGTTGATCCGGCATACGCCGGCGGTACCGTCTCATTCTTCGACGGGGCCGAATTGATCGGCGACATCCAGGTTGACGCCAGTGGCGTTGCAACTCTCACCGGTTGGAAGCCATCCACGTCGGGAGAGCGCACGGTCACCGCACACTACTCAGGCACTCCGACTGTTCATCCCTCGCAGGACTCAGTCCAGGTGGTTATCACTTCGTCGACTGATGCGCCCGAGGAGCCGAACCCGGGTGGGCCGAGCGGCGGCACGGGAAGTCTCGGTTCGTTGACCGAAAACCTTGGTGGCGGCGACGGCGGCAGCAGTGGTTCGCTGAGCTTTCTCGGGAGCTGACGGCCGCAGTCAGGGCTGACGGCCCATGAGTGCTCCTCGGCCTTCGTCAACGAGGGCGAGGAGCACTCATGAATCTGGACTTAGTGCACCAACGCCGGTCTGACTGTCCGGCGCTCCGCGACACGGGGAAGAGATATGAAAACTTCGGGCTCACCACTGCGCAGGATATTCACATTGGCGGCCGCTGCGGTCCTCGGCGCGACAGGGATCGTGACGCTTCAGGCGCAGGGGGCATCAGCGGCGACGGCGAACTGGTCTGGAAATAATTTCACTATCGAGCGGACGGTGAGCGATCCGACGCCCACGGTCGGTGAGACAATTGAGATCCGGACGCAGCTCCGTCGGGACCACACCTACTTGCTGTATATGGTGCGAGATTTAACTCCAACCTGTCTCCAATACGTCCCCGGGTCTGCCCGCTGGCAGGCCACCGGTGGTGGGGTCGAGTCGGAGGCTAGTAAACCGGGCGAGTTTGAATCCAACGCGAGTCGAATAAAATGGGAAAAGGTAGGCGGTGTCACACCAACGCCCTATTGGATCACGGCACAATACGTGGTCAACTGTGCGCCGGGGCTGGTTCCCACCGGCGGCACGGAGTTTCATCGATTCGGCCTTGGGGCTAATGACCTCGGCAACCCGAATATGGGCCCCTCCATTAACGTCCAGAAGATCACACCCTCTGTCGAACTCAAGGTAGCTCCGGCCCGTGTCGAGGTGGGCCAACCGGTGAACCTCACCGTCAACACTAAGAAGGTGGCGGACGGGCAGACCGTCACGCTGCTGGTCAACGGCGCGCCGGCCGACGTCGCCTCCGCCACCGTCAGCGAAAATAGCGCGACCTTCCCCGACTGGCGGCCCACCGCGACAGGTACCTACTCGTTGGCTGTGCGGTATGGGGGCAGCGATACGGTCGCTGAGACCACTTCTGCACCGGTCAACGTCGTCGTCGACAAGATCACGACATCGGTTGCCCTTCAGGTCGGAAGCCCCACGCACACCGGAACACCCGTACCGCTCACCGCCACCACCACCGGTATCCCCGACGGGGAGCAGGTCGAGTTCCATGTAGAAGGTATGGAGCCTGAGGGGGTGAACGTCGTGGGCGGCACCGCCTACTACAACGGCTGGATCCCCGCCGCGGAAGGCGACTACAACGTCTCGGTCAGATACGCCGGCACGGCCACCCGTGCCAGCGCCGCAACGCTCGGCCAGATGGTCAACGTGTCCACCCCGGTCCAGGCCACCAGCACCACCCTGGACGTGGACCCCCTACCCATCGCCGAGCGCTCCACGCGACTCACCGCAACAGTCACCGGCGGCCGGGACGGTGATTCGGTTCGGTTCGAGAACAACGGTGCGCACCTGGGCACCGTCCAGCTCAATGGCGGCGTGGCCACCTACGATTGGGCCGTCCCCTTCGGCCAGGCCGCGCAGGACTACAGCCTGACTGCCCACTACCTCGGGTCCACGGGCTACGGCACGTCCGCCTCGGTGGCCGAGACCGGCACGATCGGCAAGCGGATCGCCACTGTCTCCGAGGTCACCGCCACCCCGGCGACGGTCGCGGTCGATACGGAGGTGAACCTCCGCGCCACCATTACCGGCGGCCAGCAGGGCGCCCAGGTCCAGTTCCGAGACGCCCAGGACCAGCTACTGTGCCAGGTGCAACTCGGCACCGGCAGCACGGCCAGTTGCAACTGGACTCCCCGGGCCACCGGCGTGTTCAACGTGATTGCCCACTACCCGGGCACGACCACAACTACTGAGGCCTCATCCCCGTCGGCGACCGGCATCACCGTGGCACCCAAGCAGTCCTCGATCGAGCTGACCGGGCCGACCTCGGTGAGCGTCGGCAATGCCGAGACATACACCGCGACGGTGAACGGAATCGCCAACGATGAAAACGTCACCTTCGCGATCGAAGGTGAGCAGGACCGCACGGTGCAGGTAGCCAACGGCCAGGCCGCCATTCAATGGAGCCCGTCGGCCACCGGCACCTATGAGATCCGTGCGTCCTACGCGGGGTCCGGCACCGTGAACTCCTCGACCTCGGACGTCCTCACCGTGGAGGTCGGACTCGCCCCCACACAGACGTCCACCGTTACCGCCTCGTCGGAGCCGGTAACCGGCGCACCGGTGACACTTTCAGCCACCGTCACCGGCGGCACGCTCGGGACCGACGTGGTATTCCGCGACGGCACCAACCACCTGTGTACCGCGCAAGTCGGTGCCGACGGCACCGCGACGTGCGAGTGGATCCCGGACCAGATCGGCGCCGTCAACGTCGCCGCGCATTACGCGGGCAACCACGCCACCGCGGCCTCGCAGTCGTCGAACCCCACCACGGTCACCGTCGGGCAGGGCACCGTCGCCATGCCGGGCGACCTCGTCGTGACCCCGTCCGCCCCCGACGCCGGCCAGAGCGTGATCGTCTCCGGTACCGCCCCCGCCGGCGCCACCGTGAAGGTCTACACCACCGACTACGCGCAGCAGTGTAGTGCTACCGCCACGGCGGCCGGCACCTTCACCTGCGACCTCGGCCCGCTGCCGGCGGGAACCACCACGATCAGCGCCGCCGCGACACTCAATGATGTGCCCTCGCAGATCGCCACGACCACCGTCACCGTCGACAAGGTCACCCCGGTTCTCACCTTGACCGGCCCCGCGTCGGTGAAGCCGGGGCAGACTGTGACGCTGGATCTAGTCACCAAGGGCATCGCCGACGGTCAGTCCGTGGCAATCCTGGTAAATGATGAGGA
>NZ_JBSHMJ010000073.1:0-5828 GCF_053645265.1 Dietzia sp. NPDC055343
AGGGTGTCGCCTTCGCCACTGATGTTCCTCCAGATATCTACGCATTTCACCGCTACACCTGGAATTCCACACCCCTCTACCCTACTCTAGCTTGGCAGTTCTAACCGCAATTCCCAGGTTGAGCCCGGGGCTTTCACGGCTAGCTTAACAAACCACCTACGTGCGCTTTACGCCCAGTAATTCCGATTAACGCTTGCACCCTCCGTATTACCGCGGCTGCTGGCACGGAGTTAGCCGGTGCTTCTTCTGTGGGTAACATCAATCTGCTTACGTATTAGGTAAACAACCTTTCTCCCCACTGAAAGTGCTTTACAACCCGAAGGCCTTCTTCACACACGCGGCATGGCTGGATCAGGCTTTCGCCCATTGTCCAATATTCCCCACTGCTGCCTCCCGTAGGAGTCTGGACCGTGTCTCAGTTCCAGTGTGACTGATCATCCTCTCAGACCAGTTACGGATCGTCGCCTTGGTAGGCCTTTACCCCACCAACTAGCTAATCCGACGCAGGCTCATCCAATAGCGAGAGGTCCGAAGATCCCCCCCTTTCCCCCGTAGGGCGTATGCGGTATTAGCGTCCCTTTCGAGACGTTGTCCCCCACTACTGGGTAGATTCCCACGCGTTACTCACCCGTCCGCCGCTCTACTCATTCCGAAGAACTTTCGCGCTCGACTTGCATGTGTTAGGCCTGCCGCCAGCGTTCAATCTGAGCCATGATCAAACTCTTCAGTTTAAAATCAAGTGTCGTCTTCTAAGCGAACTTAGTGACAACTAAAACGTTGCTCAAATACTCGTTAACGTATTTCACATAATGAATTTACGGGTCACTTGCATTTGATAAATTGGTTGACCAACCTACCCCGCAAGTGCCCACACGCATTGCTTGATCTAGCTGTTAAAAAACCGGTTAGCGCTTTGGCTTAACCGTGGGAGGCGCATTATACGCACTCTTTACAACTTAGCAAGCGATTTTTAATCTTCGTTTTGCATTGTTGTTATCTCATCTCTGTGAGCCTCACCCTTAGGTGCGGCCTCTTCAAGATTCGATGGCTTACACTATATATAAAAAAACCCTTTGTCATTTCTGACAAAGGGTTTGTGTTTGAAGCTTGACGATGTCCTACTCTCACATGGGGAGGCCCCACACTACCATCGGCGCTAAGTCGTTTCACTACTGAGTTCGGGATGGGATCAGGTGGTTCCAACTCGCTATGATCATCAAGCAATTCGGTTTGAGTTCGAAGGTCCTATTCTGGAGATTCCAGATGCCTTGATTGACTCTAAAAGGGTGGTGTCACGTAAAGTCTTGCTGTCTAGAAGTAGACGCCTTGCATTCTACCGGAGTCCGGTTTCACTGTCTCGTTGTTTGTGTCGTTTCACTCAAACAGTCGATTCTGTTATATGGTCAAGCCGCACGAGCAATTAGTATTGGTTAGCTCAACGCCTCGCGACGCTTCCACACCCAACCTATCAACGTCGTAGTCTTCAACGGCTCTTTAGGGGGCTCAAGGCCCCAGGGAGATCTTATCTTGAAGGAGGCTTCCCGCTTAGATGCTTTCAGCGGTTATCCCGTCCGCACATAGCTACCGGGCAGTGCCATTGGCATGACAACCCGAACACCAGAGGTGCGTTCATTCCGGTCCTCTCGTACTAGGAACAACTCTTCTCAAATCTCCAACGCCCACGGCAGATAGGGACCGAACTGTCTCACGACGTTCTAAACCCAGCTCGCGTACCACTTTAAATGGCGAACAGCCATACCCTTGGGACCGGCTTCAGCCCCAGGATGTGATGAGCCGACATCGAGGTGCCAAACACCGCCGTCGATGTGAACTCTTGGGCGGTATCAGCCTGTTATCCCCGGAGTACCTTTTATCCGTTGAGCGATGGCCCTTCCATACAGAACCACCGGATCACTAAGACCTACTTTCGTACCTGCTCGACATGTCTGTCTCGCAGTCAAGCGTGCTTTTGCCTTTACACTAACCTCATGATTTCCGACCATGATTAGCACACCTTCGTGCTCCTCCGTTACTCTTTAGGAGGAGACCGCCCCAGTCAAACTACCCACCATACACTGTCCGCAACCCGGATAACGGGTCGACGTTAGAACCTCAAACATACCAGGGTGGTATTTCAAGGACGGCTCCACTAAGACTAGCGTCTTAGCTTCAAAGCCTCCCACCTATCCTACACAGATAGGTTCAAAGTTCAGTGCAAAGCTATAGTAAAGGTTCACGGGGTCTTTCCGTCTAGCCGCGGGAACACGGCATCTTAACCGCGAATTCAATTTCACTGAGTCTCGGGTGGAGACAGCGCCCCCATCATTACGCCATTCGTGCAGGTCGGAACTTACCCGACAAGGAATTTCGCTACCTTAGGACCGTTATAGTTACGGCCGCCGTTTACCGGGGCTTCGATCAAGAGCTTCGCTTGCGCTAACCCCATCAATTAACCTTCCGGCACCGGGCAGGCGTCACACCCTATACGTCCACTTACGTGTTTGCAGAGTGCTGTGTTTTTAATAAACAGTTGCAGGGGCCTGGTATCTTCGACCGGCCGGGGCTTACGGAGCAAGTCCTTCACCCTAACCGGTGCACCTTCTCCCGAAGTTACGGTGCCATTTTGCCTAGTTCCTTCACCCGAGTTCTCTCAAGCGCCTTGGTATTCTCTACCTGACCACCTGTGTCGGTTTGGAGTACGGTCTCTTTTTACCTGAAGCTTAGAGGCTTTTCTTGGAAGCATGGCATCAACCACTTCGTGTTCCGAGGAACACTCGTCATCAGTTCTCGACCTTAAGGACCCGGATTTACCTAAGTCCTCAGCCTACCACCTTAAACACGGACTACCAACGCCGTGCTGGCCTAGCCTTCTCCGTCCCCCCATCGCAGTAAAAAGAGGTACAGGAATATTAACCTGTTTCCCATCGACTACGCCTTTCGGCCTCGCCTTAGGGGCCGACTAACCCTGTCCCGATTAACGTTGGACAGGAACCCTTGGTCTTCCGGCGGGGGAGGTTTTCACTCCCCTTATCGTTACTCATGTCAGCATTCGCACTTCTGATACCTCCAGCATGCTTCTCAACACACCTTCGCAGGCTTACAGAACGCTCCCCTACCCCACATTCAAAGAATGCAGCCGCAGCTTCGGTTGCTAGTTTTAGCCCCGTTACATCTTCCGCGCAGGCCGACTCGACTAGTGAGCTATTACGCTTTCTTTAAAGGATGGCTGCTTCTAAGCCAACCTCCTAGCTGTCTAAGCCTTCCCACATCGTTTCCCACTTAACTAGCATTTGGGACCTTAGCTGGCGGTCTGGGTTGTTGCCCTCTTGACAACGGACGTTAGCACCCGCTGTCTGTCTGCCATGATTGCACTTCTCGGTATTCGGAGTTTGCATGGGGTTGGTAAGTCGGGATGACCCCCTAGCCCAAACAGTGCTCTACCCCCGAGGGTGAGACATGACGCGCTACCTAAATAGCTTTCGGGGAGAACCAGATATCTCCCGGCTTGATTAGCCTTTCACCCCTATCCACACGTCATCCCCTAATTTTTCAACATTAGTGGGTTCGGTCCTCCAGTTAGTGTTACCCAACCTTCAACCTGCACATGGATAGATCGCCGGGTTTCGGGTCTATTGCCAGCGACTAGACGCCCTATTAAGACTCGCTTTCGCTACGGCTCCCCTACACGGTTAACCTTGCCACTGACAATAAGTCGCTGACCCATTATACAAAAGGTACGCAGTCACAGAACAAGTCTGCTCCTACTGCTTGTACGCACACGGTTTCAGGATCTATTTCACTCCCCTCACAGGGGTTCTTTTCGCCTTTCCCTCACGGTACTGGTTCACTATCGGTCAGTTGGGAGTATTTAGCCTTGGAGGATGGTCCCCCCATATTCAGACAAGATATCACGTGTCTCGTCCTACTCGATTTCATGATTAAGGCCTTTTCGTGTACGGGACTATCACCCTCTATCGCGGCACTTTCCAGAGCCTTCCACTAAAACCAAAATCACTTAAGGGCTGGTCCCCGTTCGCTCGCCGCTACTAAGGGAATCTCGGTTGATTTCTTTTCCTCCGGGTACTTAGATGTTTCAGTTCCCCGGGTTCGCCTCCATAACCTATGTATTCAGTTATGGATACCTAGCTTATGCTAGGTGGGTTTCCCCATTCGGACATGTTAGGATCAAAGCATGTTTGCCGGCTCCCCTAACCTTTTCGCAGGCTCCTACGTCCTTCATCGCCTCCAACTGCCTAGGCATCCACCGTGTGCGCTTAGTCGCTTGACCATATAACACAAGCGACTGATTGAACGATTTAACACATTGATGTGCTCACGATAATAAGCACATCGCATGAGTAGATACGCCGGACTCATTATGTAAATTTACATACATAGATATACACAAGACGTCTTTTCTATCAGCAATTTTTAACTTTACGTTTCACCTTGTTAAAGAGCATTCTGGCTGTAAAAACCAGTCAGTTGTGGTCTGTTTATTATTGATGGGATCGGCAAGGCGTTTAATAAAACGTAAAGTCGATGACATCAATCAGACAACAAGTGACTGACTTCTCAGTAATAAAGGATTTGGTGGAGCTATGCGGGATCGAACCGCAGACCTCCTGCGTGCAAGGCAGGCGCTCTCCCAGCTGAGCTATAGCCCCTTGTTTCACTTTAAAGTGATCTCACTTAAGAGTGGTAGGC
Organism: Dietzia sp. NPDC055343; assembly: GCF_053645265.1. Classification (NCBI taxonomy): domain Bacteria; kingdom Bacillati; phylum Actinomycetota; class Actinomycetes; order Mycobacteriales; family Dietziaceae; genus Dietzia; species Dietzia sp. NPDC055343. The sequence continues at coordinate 4,708 of NZ_JBSHMJ010000073.1, forward strand.
CTGGGCAGACTTGAACTGCCGACCTCACCCTTATCAGGGGTGCGCTCTAACCAGCTGAGCTACAGGCCTATACGGGTCTGTAGGCACTAGTTGTCGGACGCTCGAGTTCTTACACTCGCGACCTCTAGTGATCGCACTAGGTACTAGCGACTAACAAATCGTTTATTACTTCCAGTTGATCAAGCAATGCGTGTGAGCACTTACAGGGTGGTGATCTATCGTTTAAGGAGGTGATCCAGCCCCAGGTTCCCCTAGGGCTACCTTGTTACGACTTCACCCCAGTCATGAATCACACCGTGGTAACCGTCCCCCTTGCGGTTAGACTAGCTACTTCTGGTGCAACCCACTCCCATGGTGTGACGGGCGGTGTGTACAAGGCCCGGGAACGTATTCACCGTAACGTTCTGATTTACGATTACTAGCGATTCCGACTTCATGGAGTCGAGTTGCAGACTCCAATCCGGACTACGAACAGTTTTATGGGATTAGCTCCACCTCGCGGCTTGGCAACCCTTTGTACTGCCCATTGTAGCACGTGTGTAGCCCAGGTCGTAAGGGCCATGATGACTTGACGTCATCCCCACCTTCCTCCGGTTTGTCACCGGCAGTCTCCTTAGAGTTCCCACCATGACGTGCTGGCAACTAAGGACAGGGGTTGCGCTCGTTACGGGACTTAACCCAACATCTCACGACACGAGCTGACGACAGCCATGCAGCACCTGTATCAGAGTTCCCGAAGGCACCAATCCATCTCTGGAAAGTTCTCTGTATGTCAAGACCTGGTAAGGTTCTTCGCGTTGCGTCGAATTAAACCACATGCTCCACCGCTTGTGCGGGCCCCCGTCAATTCATTTGAGTTTTAATCTTGCGACCGTACTCCCCAGGCGGTCTACTTAGTGCGTTAGCTGCGCCACTAAGAGCTCAAGGCTCCCAACGGCTAGTAGACATCGTTTACGGCGTGGACTACCAGGGTATCTAATCCTGTTTGCTCCCCACGCTTTCGCACCTCAGTGTCAGTATGAGTCCAGGGTGTCGCCTTCGCCACTGATGTTCCTCCAGATATCTACGCATTTCACCGCTACACCTGGAATTCCACACCCCTCTACCCTACTCTAGCTTGG
>NZ_JBSHMJ010000074.1:0-5753 GCF_053645265.1 Dietzia sp. NPDC055343
CCGGGGAACTGTCAGTCGGTCAGGCCGTACTTCGCGCCGAAGTTGGAAATGGACTCGAGCTTCTGCTCGGTGGAGCAGTCGAAGCCGTGTCCCTCGACCATCCACGGCATCACGATGATGTCCGTGACCCCGGCCTCGGCCAGCTCGGTGAAACCGCGCGTGCCGAACTTGTCCAGGCAGACCACCTGGATGGCGAAAGGCTTGCCGTCGCCGCGGTCGGCGAGCGAGCGGCCGCTGGCCTCGAGCAACTCGCCCAGGCGCGTGACGGTGGCCGCGATCTCGTCGAACTTCATCATCGCGCTGGTCCAGCCCTGGCCGATCCGCGCCGCCCGCTTGAGGGCGATCTCGGTGTGGCCGCCCACGTAGAACGGCACCTGCTCGGACGGGGCCGGGGTGAAGATGAGCTCGTCGAAGTCGAAGTGGTCGCCGTGGAACTCCATCCACTCGCCTTTCAGTGCCTCGCGCATGATGGCCAGCGACTCGTCGGTGCGCTTGCCGCGGCCCTTGAACGGGGCGCCGCACCACTCGAACTCGTTGGGATCCCACCCGATCCCCACGCCCAGGTCGAGCCGGTTGCCGGTCATCAGTGCGACGGAGGCGACCTGCCGGGTCAGGAGCAGCGGGTTACGCGGCCCGACTTTCAGTACCTGAGGGCAGAACCTGATCGTCGACGTGGCGCCGCCCATCGCGGCGGAGGCGATCAGCGGTTCGACCCACTGCGTGTTCTCGTCCCACATCCGCGAGCCGTCCGGCGTGTACGGGTAGTCCTTGTCCTGTCGACGCGGATGGAACAGGGAATCCGGCAGCACGACCCGGTCGAAACCGGCGGCCTCGGCGCCGCGGGCGATCGAGATGTACTGGTCGACGGGGGAGAAGGAGACGGGGACGGAGAACTCGACGTCGACTACGCGGGACATGATCACTCGCTCTTCCGGGCGGCGCCGGCGATGACCGCCCTGTCGTCGTCGGTCAGCGGCCGCAGGCCCGAGGCCAGGGCGACGTCCTGCTCCCAGAAGGCGCGGAGGGAGACCAGGCGGCCGTCGGAGTCGACGCGGTAGTCCACGGCGATATCGATCTCCATGATGTTCTCGCCCATATGCGTGCGCATGGTGCCGATGCACAGTATTTCGTCGCCGACGGCGATCCCGCGGTCGAAGCGGAACTCGATGTGGTCCGGGGTGGCCACGGCCTTCTCCCAGAACTCCAGGAGTCGCTCGGTACCGCGGTGGCCGATTCCCTCGGCGTCGAACATCGACGGGCCCACGGGGTCCTCGATGCAGCCCTCGGGCGACCAGCCGGCGATCCAGGCGTCGCGGTCACCGGCGTTGGTCGCCGCCCACGACCGGCGGGCGGCGGCGTAAGCGGGACTCGCCAGCGCGGCCTCGCTCAACTCGAGTGGCCGGTACTGGCCGCTCTCGTCCAGGTAGGGGTTGCTCATGACTTACGCTCCGTTCCCACGACCCACATCGAGAAGTACTGCGAACCCCCGCCGTAGGCATGACCGAGGGCCTTTCGGGCGTCGGGGATCTGGTGCTCGTCGGCACGGTTCATCACCTGGCGGGCCGCCTCGGCGAACCGCAGCATGCCCGAGGCGCCGATCGGGTTGGAGCACAGGACGCCGCCGGACGGGTTGACCGGCAGCGAGCCGTCGCGCGCGGTGGCGCCGGACTCGGTCATTCGCCAGCCCTCGCCCGGGTCGGCGAACCCCAGGCTCTCCAGCCACATGGGCTCGAACCAGGAGAACGGGACGTAGATCTCGGCGGCGTCGATCTCCTCGGCCGGGTTGGTGATCCCGGCCTCGGCCCACAGCGCGGCCGCGGCGTCGCGGCTGGCCTGCGGGTTGGCGTAGTCGCGCCCGGCGAAGGTGCCAGGCTCGGTGCGCAGGGCGGTGGCGTGGATCCAGGCGACCTGACGGCCCTCGGCCTCGACGGCCTCGGCGGACTCGGTGTCACCGATCACGATCGCGCACGCGCCGTCGGAGGACGGGCAGGTCTCGTCGAAGCGGATCGGGTCCCACAGCATCTGGCCCTCGAGCACCTTGTCCACGGTGATGTCGGGCTGCTTGAGGTGCGCGTACGGGTTGATGGAGCCGTTGAGCCGGTCCTTGACCGCGACCATGGCGCCCACGTGCTCCGGGGCGCCGGTGCCGCGGATGTAGGAGCGCACGTGCGGGGCGAAGTAGCCGCCGGCGCCGGCACCGACCGGCGCGGTGAATGGCACGGGCAGCGAGAGCGCCCACATGGCGTTGGACTCGGACTGCTTCTCCCACGCCACGGCCAGCACCCGGCGGTACCGCCCCGACTGGACGTGGGACGCGGCCACGATCGCGGTGGATCCACCGACGGAGCCGGCGGTGTGCACGCGCAGCAGCGGCTTGCCCACGGCGCCCAGGGCGTCGGCCATCATCAACTCGGGCATCATGACGCCCTCGAACAGGTCGGGGGCCTTGCCGACGATCACCGCGTCGATGTCGTCCCAGCCCACCCCGGCGTCGAGCATGGCGGCGTCGATGGCCTCACGGCAGAGGCCGGCCATGGAGACGTCGGTGCGGCGGGAGACGTGGTGGGTCTGACCGGTGCCGAGCACGGCGGCGGGCAGGCCGGAGCTGTGGGCGCTCATGCGGTGCGTCCTTCCAGGAGGCAGATGAGGTTCTGCTGCAGCAGGTGGCCGCTGGTGGCGTGGGCCAGGGCGCGCTCGGTGCGGCCGGACCAGATGGCCTCGGCGGCGTAGCCGATGCGCTCGAGCCCGGCGGAGAACAGCGGGTCGGCGACCAGCGAGCCGCCGGACGGGGTCACCGTGACGTCGTCGGACAGGCCCAGTGCCGCGCGCAGGAGGAGTTCCTGGTGCGTGTACTGGGTGTGCAGCTCGGCGACGCCGACGCCGCCCAGGTCGGGACGGTCCGACGACGAGCCGCTCGCGCGGACCGCGGCGGCACGGGCCGAGGGCGAGTCGGTGAGATCGCGGGCGCCGAACTCGGCGGAGTCGGCGATGTGCTCGATCCCGGAGATGTAGGCGGGGTCGGCGACCAGTTCACGGGCGCGGTCGCCCGAAGCCAGGATGATCGCGCCGGCGCCGTCGGTGACCGGCGAGCAGTCGTGACGGCGCAGCGGGTCGGCGATATACGGCTCGGACAGCAGCTCGGCGGCGTCCCGGCCGTGGGCGCGGGCGGCGACGGCGGCCATCTCGGCCTCCGACCAGCGCCCGGCGTCGATGCCGGAGCGGGCCTGCAGCGCGGCCACGTGGTGGCGGCCCGGCCACAGCGGGGTCACGGTGTACGGGTCGAGCTGCAGGGCGAGCGCGGTGTCGAGGTCGGTGCTGGCCGAGGCCTTGCCGAAGCCGTAGACCAGCGCGGTGTCGGCGTGGCCGGCGGCGATCTTGAGGTAGGCCTCGAACAGCGCCCAGGCGGCGTCCATCTCGACGTGCGACTCGGAGATCGGCGGCACGGCGCCGATCGAGTCGACGGCGGAGATGAAGGAGAAGGCGCGGCCGGCCAGGTAGTCGGACGAGCCCGAGCACCAGAACTCGATGTCGGTGCGGTCGAGGCCGGTCTGCCGGTAGCACTCGGCGAAGACGGGGGCGAGCATCTCGACACCGTTGGTGGTGCCGAACGTGGACTCGGAATGGCGGGCGTGGGCGAAACCGATGACGGCCACGTCCCGGGGAGCAGTGTGGGTCACGAGGTGTCCTCTACAGGTGTGTGGCGGCGGTGGCCGGATCGGTGTCGGGCTCACCGCTGGGCTCGAAGTGCGTGATGGCCTTCATGGACGCGGGCCGCTCGGACTCCGGCGCCCACACGGCGCGCACGCGCATCCCGATCCGCACCTCGGAGGCCTCGCAGCCCAGGACGAGGTGCTGGATGGGCACATCGGAGCCGTCGAGCAGGATGTAGGCCGTGACGTACGGGGGCTTGATCTCCTGCCCCGCGAACGGCACGTTGACGATGCCGAACGTGGTGACGGTGCCGACGTCGGCGACCTCCACGTATTCGCCCATGGCCACGCCGTCGGACGGGCAGTAGTCGCGCGGCGGGACGTAGACCTCGGGGCCGTTGGAGCGGCGGCGCCCCAGCATCCGGCCCTGCACGATGGCGCGCAGGAACTCGCTCTCCGCGGGCGCGGCCGTGTGGGTCACCGCCAGGCCGATGGGCGTGACGACCCCCGTGACGGGCTCGGCGGCAGCGGACTCGGCGGCGGGCTCGCCGTCAGTGGGCGGGGCGTCGGTGGCGGCGGTGTCGTCGTCGTACCCCTCGGGGACCACGCACGCGATGTCGTGGACGTCGCCACGTCGCTCGGCCGACCACTGCACGCGCACGCGCATCCCGGTGCTCACGGCCTCGGGGCCGTCGGCGGCCAGGGCCAGGAGCATGGCGGTGTCCGCACCGTCGAACCGCACGAGCGCCCAGGCGAACGGGGTGTCGAGCGGGTTGACGTCGGTGGGGTCGGGAACCCAGGTCCAGGCGACGACGACGCCGCCGACCCCATCGCCCGAGCCGACCTCCACGGTCTCGGTGAGCGGCGCGCGCGTATGCGGGTCGAACTCGACCGGCGGGACGTGCACGGTGCCCCGGGAGTCGCGGTTGCCCACGATCCGGCGGTCGCGGAGGCCGGTGAAGAACGCTCCCAACACGGGGCCGGTCGACCTGGTGTAGTCGAAGGACGGCGTGAGCGAGGCGGACAGCACGGGCTGGTCCGGCGGGGTGATATCGACAACTGTTTCTCTGGACGTCACAGCCGTAAGTAGAACACGTTCCACCGGATTCTGGGCGGCTTTCCGTGGTGGGCGTCACGCAGATCCGGCGGCGTGGGTCACACTGTGTCCATGAAATTCGCCTTGCAGCTCGGATACTGGGGCGCGCAGCCGCCCACCAATCACGCCGACCTCGTGGTGGCCGCGGACAAGGCGGGGTTCGACACCGTCTTCACCGCCGAGGCCTGGGGTTCCGACGCGTTCACCCCGCTGGCCTGGTACGGCTCACTCACCGAGAACATCCGGTTGTCGACCGCTGTCGTGCAGCTCTCCGCTCGCACGCCCACGGCCACCGCGATGAGCACCATGACGATCGACCACCTGTCCGGCGGGCGCTTCTGCCTGGGGCTTGGCGTCTCGGGGCCGCAGGTGGTGGAGGGCTGGTACGGGCAGGCGTTCGCCAAGCCGCTCGCCCGGACCCGCGAGTACATCGACATCATCCGCAAGGTGCTGCGGCGCGAGGCCCCGGTGACCTCCGAGGGGCCCGCCTACGCGCTGCCGTACCAGGGCGCGGACGCCTCCGGCTTCGGTAAGCCGCTCAAGTCGATCCTGCATCCGCTGCGCGAGGACGTGCCCATCTGGCTGGGCGCCGAGGGCCCCAAGAACGTGGCCCTGGCCGCCGAGATCGCCGATGGCTGGCTGGGCTTCCTCGCCTCGCCGCGCACGGCGTCCGAGTTCAACTCCTGGCTCGATGAGGGCTTCGCCCGCCCCGGCGCGCGGCGCACCCGCGAAGACTTCGAGGTGGCGTTCCTGTGCCAGCTGCACATCACCGATGACCGCCGCGGCGTGATCGACGCCTACAAGCCGTTCACCGCGCTGTACGCCGGCGGCATGGGGGCCGAGGAGAAGAACTTCCACGCCGAGGCGTTCCGCAGGATGGGGTTCGCCGAGGACGTGGACCGCATCACCGAGCTGTTCCGCGCCGGCCGCAAGGACGAGGCCGCGGCCGCCGTGCCGGACGAGATGGTGGAGGCCACGGCGATCATCGGCGACGAGGCGCAGGTGCG
>NZ_JBSHMJ010000075.1:0-2992 GCF_053645265.1 Dietzia sp. NPDC055343
TTGTGTTCGGCGGTGACCTACTCTCCCACACCCTCGCGAGTGCAGTACCATCGGCGCTGGCAGGCTTAGCTTCCGGGTTCGGAATGGGACCGGGCGTTTCCCTGCCGCTATGGCCGCCGTAACTCTGTGAAACAAGGCCCGGCCACACGTGTGTGTGGCGGGTGTGTTGTTTCAGATACTGCACAGTGGACGCGAACTTGTCTTTTTGAAAACTTGTTGTGTGTGTAAGCCCTCGGCCTATTAGTACCGGTCACCTCCACGCATTGCTGCGCTTCCAGTTCCGGCCTATCAACCCCATGGTCTGTGGGGGGCCTTAACCACGCGATGGTGGTGAGAAACCTCATCTTGGAACAGGCTTCCCGCTTAGATGCTTTCAGCGGTTATCCCTTCCGAACGTAGCTAACCAGCGATGCTCCTGGTGGAACAACTGGCACACCAGAGGTTCGTCCGTCCCGGTCCTCTCGTACTAGGGACAGCTTTCCGCAAGTTTCTTACGCGCGCGGCGGATAGAGACCGAACTGTCTCACGACGTTCTAAACCCAGCTCGCGTGCCGCTTTAATGGGCGAACAGCCCAACCCTTGGGACCTACTCCAGCCCCAGGATGCGACGAGCCGACATCGAGGTGCCAAACCATCCCGTCGATATGGACTCTTGGGGAAGATCAGCCTGTTATCCCCGGGGTACCTTTTATCCGTTGAGCGACACCGCTTCCACTTGCCGGTGCCGGATCACTAGTCCCGACTTTCGTCCCTGCTCGACGTGTCAGTCTCACAGTCAAGCTCCCTTGTGCACTTGCACTCAACACCTGATTGCCATCCAGGCTGAGGGAACCTTTGGGCGCCTCCGTTACTCTTTGGGAGGCAACCGCCCCAGTTAAACTACCCACCAGGCACTGTCCCTAACCCAGATCATGGGCCGAGGTTAGACGGTCAATACGATCAGAGTGGTATTTCAACAACGACTCCACACACACTGGCGTGCATGCTTCACAGTCTCCCACCTATCCTACACAAACCGAATCGAACGCCAATACCAAGCTATAGTAAAGGTCCCGGGGTCTTTTCGTCCTGCCGCGCGTAACGAGCATCTTTACTCGTAGTGCAATTTCGCCGAGTCTGTGGTCGAGACAGCAGAGAAGTCGTTACGCCATTCGTGCAGGTCGGAACTTACCCGACAAGGAATTTCGCTACCTTAGGATGGTTATAGTTACCACCGCCGTTTACTGGGGCTTAAATTCTCAGCTTCGCCTTGCGGCTAACCGGTCCTCTTAACCTTCCAGCACCGGGCAGGCGTCAGTCCGTATACATCGACTTACGTCTTCGCACGGACCTGTGTTTTTAGTAAACAGTCGCTTCTCTCTGGTCTCTGCGACCACCCCCAGCTCAGGCCGTAAAGACCGTCACCGGGCGTGGTCCCCCTTCTCCCTAAGTTACGGGGGCATTTTGCCGAGTTCCTTAACCACAGTTCTCTCGATCGCCTTGGTATTCTCTACCTGACCACCTGTGTTGGTTTGGGGTACGGGCCGTGTATGAACTCACTAGAGGCTTTTCTCGGCAGCATAGGATCACTGAATTCCCCACAACGGGTATGCATCAAGTCTCAGCCTTCATGCGACACGGATTTGCCTATGTCGCGGCCTACACTCTTACACCAGTACAACCACTGACTGGCCCAGCTACCTTCCTGCGTCACCCCATCGCTTGGCTACTACCAGATCAGGTCCCGCGCATCCACCTCACGACACCCCGAAGGGTGTTCCAGAGGATTCAGGGCGGTTAGTATCACTGATTCACCATGGGCGCGCATACACGGGTACGGGAATATCAACCCGTTGTCCATCGACTACGCCTGTCGGCCTCGCCTTAGGTCCCGACTCACCCTGGGCAGATTAGCTTGACCCAGGAACCCTTGGTCATCCGGCGGACGAGTTTCTCACTCGTCATTCGCTACTCATGCCTGCATTCTCACTCGTGTGGCCTCCACACCTGGATCACTCCGGCGCTTCTATGGCCACACGACGCTCCCCTACCCACCCACACACCTGCCCGGAGGAGGTTATTGTGTGAGTGCCGCGGCTTCGGCGGTGTACTTGAGCCCCGCTACATTGTCGGCGCAGGACCACTTGACCAGTGAGCTATTACGCACTCTTTCAAGGGTGGCTGCTTCTAAGCCAACCTCCTGGCTGTCTCAGCGATCCCACATCCTTTTCCACTTAGTACACGCTTAGGGGCCTTAGCCGGCGATCTGGGCTGTTTCCCTCTCGACTACGAAGCTTATCCCCCGCAGTCTCACTGCCGCACTCTCACACCTCGGCATTCGGAGTTTGGCTGACGTCAGTAACCTTGTAGGGCCCATCGGCCATCCAGTAGCTCTACCTCCGAGGTGAAACATGCGACGCTGCACCTAAATGCATTTCGGGGAGAACCAGCTATCACGGAGTTTGATTGGCCTTTCACCCCTACCCACAACTCATCCCCTCAGTTTTCAACCTAAGTGGGTTCGCGCCTCCACGACGTCTTACCGTCGCTTCACACTGGCCATGGGTAGATCACTCCGCTTCGGGTCTAGAGCATGCCACTACAAACGCCCTATTCGGACTCGCTTTCGCTACGGCTTCCCCACACGGGTTAACCTCGCGACATACCACTAACTCGCAGGCTCATTCTTCAAAAGGCACGCCATCAGCCCTAAAGCCTCTGACGGTTTGTAAGCACACGGTTTCAGGTACTATTTCACTCCCCTCCCGGGGTACTTTTCACCATTCCCTCACGGTACTAATCCGCTATCGGTCACCAAGAAGTATTTAGGCTTACCGGGTGGTCCCGGCAGATTCACAGCAGATTTCACGGGCCCGCTGCTACTTGGGTACACAAATCGCTCCGCCACAAGGCTTTCAGGTACGGGACTCTCACCCTCTCCGGCCGACCCTTCCAAGTCGTTCCCCTAACCCGCGATCAATCAGCGCCCGGTCCGGCAGAACCAAGGACATCG
>NZ_JBSHMJ010000076.1:0-5427 GCF_053645265.1 Dietzia sp. NPDC055343
CGGGTGGGATGGAACGTGGTGACCGGATACCTCAAGAGCGCAGCGCAGAACCTCGGCGAGAGCGACCAGCTCACCCATGACGAGAGGTACGACCGCGCGGACGAATACCTGGAAGTGCTCTACAAGCTGTGGGAGGCCTCCTGGGACGACGACGCCGTGGTGCTCGATGCGGAGAGTGACATGTTTGTCGATCCGACAAAGGTCCACCCGATCCGCCACGAGGGAACGTACTTCACCGTTCCGGGAGTTCACCTGTCCGAGCCCTCTCCCCAGCGGACCCCGGTCATCTATCAGGCCGGCGCCTCCGAGAGGGGGATCCGCTTCGCCACCGAGCACGCGGAGGCGATTTTCGTGGCCTCCCCGACCATCGCCCAGACCAGTGACCAGGTCAGCCGGATCCGTGAGGGGCTGGAGGCCGCCGGGCGGGGCCGGGATGCCGCACGCGTGTACGCGCTGCTCACGATCGTTGTGGATCAGACCGATGAGGCGGCCGCCGAGAAGTACCGTGACATCTTCTCCTACGCCTCCGAGACGGGAAATCTGGTGCTCAACTCGGGATGGTCCGGAATTGATCTATCCCGACAGGATCTCGACGCTCCCATGGACCCGGTCGCAACTGAAGCCATCCAGACCACTGTGTCGAGCCTGTCGGGGGCCTCGGATGCCGACGGACGCTGGACGTTGCGTGACAGCGCCCGGTTCAACGCGACGGGCGGACCGGTGGTGGTGGGCTCGGCGGTCACCGTGGCCGACGCCCTGGAGAGTTACATGGCGGACACCGATGTCGACGGTTTCAACCTGGCCTACGCGCTCAATCCCGGCACCTGGGAGGACGTCATCGAGCATCTCGTGCCCGAGCTGCAGCGCCGGGGACGGTATCCGCTGGACGCCGAACCCGGCACTCTACGAGCCCGCATGTTCGGTCACGGCGACCACCTTCCGGACTCACACCGGGGGGCCACCTACCGCCGGCGGTGAGAACGGGGTCCGGACCCGGGGTGCCCTGACACAGTAGTCGGAGGCGGCCGTCCGCCAGAGGGTGTGGACGGTCGCCTTCCGTTCACCGCGCAGTGATCCCCCGCAGAAGTAGGGTCGTCATCGCCGCGGCGCGTTCTGCGGCGTCCGCCTCGTCCCGCACCCCGAGGGCGAAGATCGCCGCACCGGCGATCGCGTCGAGCAGCGTGTCCACGTCGACGTCCGCGCGGACCTCCCCGGTCGCGATGCCCTCGTCGAGCATATGCCGCAGCGCCGCCCGTACCGGATCAAGCTGTTCGGTGACGAGGCGTTGCCGGAGTTCCTGGTCCGAGCGTGTCGCCGCCATCAGCCCCGGCACACCGGCCCGCGCTGCCGGCTGGCCGAAGAGCGCATAGGCGCCGGACACGAGCAACCCGATCCGTGAGGGCAGGTCTGCCTGGCCCATATCGGCCGGCTCGATAGACGGGTAGATCGCGTCGTGGACGATGTGCGCCTTTGTGCGCCACCGGCGGTAGATCGTCGGTCGCCCCACCCCCGCCACGGTCGCGATCGCGTCGATACTCGTGCCGCCATAACCACGCTCCACCAGCAGGGTTCGGGTGGCATCGAGGACCGCGCCGTCGATCTCCGGGTTACGTTGCGGTCCCAGTCGGTGCACCGTCCTGGCCCGCGTTCCGTCGCCGGTTTCACGGGTTCTCGCGGACGCCATCTCGTCGGACAACTGACAAATCTCCTTGTGACCTATTGCACATTTTTCCTCTTGTCATTACATTGTGTCACGACTGAGCAGTTACAAACTGTATCGACAAACGAGGAGTTGCTGTGCCCGCCTCAACCGAACCGGACAGCGCGTCAGCGAGGTCGCGCGCCCGTCCGGTGCACGCGCCGACGCCGAACACCTGACCGTCGCACTCGACCGTTGGCTGAATGACACGCTGGGCGCGGACACCGCAGCCCGGGTCGACGACGTGACTGTCCCGGACACCAGCGGAATGTCCAGCGACACTGTGCTCGTCGACGCGACGTGGAACGACGAGGGTGGAACGCCCCGACTCCACCGGTTGGTCGCACGCCTCGCACCGCTTCCCGATGCGATGCCGGTCTTCCCGCGCTACGACTTCGCCCTTCAAGCCCAGGTCATGCGGCTGGTCGCCGAGCAGTCGACCGTCCCGGTCCCCCACGTGTTCTGGCACGAGGAGTCCGAGGCTCCGCTGGGGCGCGAGTTCCTCATCATGGACCGCGTCGATGGACTGATCCCCGTGGACGTGATGCCGTACAACTTCGAGGGCTGGGTGTACGAGGCCACCGCAGAGCAGCGCGCCACCCTGCAACGAAGCGCGGTCCGGGTACTCGCCGATCTGCACTCCATCGCCGAGCCCTGGGCGCAGTGCCCTCCGCTGGCGCGGACGACGATCGGTGCCGCCGCGGGCCCGGTCACCGCCGACCAGGCACTGCGCGCGCATGTGGCGCAGCAGCGGGCCTACTACGAGTGGGCGAGCGACGGCGGTCCGCGCTCCCCCCTGATCGAGCGGGCGCTGGACCAGCTCGACGCCACGAAGCCCACCATCGAGGGCGACGCGGTGCTGTGCTGTGGCGATTCCCGCATCGGCAACATCGTCTTCCGCGACTTCCGACCAGCGGCCGTTCTCGACTGGGAGATGGTCACCCTCGGCCCGCGCGAACTCGACCTGGGTTGGATGATCTTCCTCCACAGGTTCTTCGAGGACATCGCCGCCATGGCCGAACTCCCCGGCCTGCCCGATCTGCTGCGCCGCGCCGACGTGGCCGCCCACTACAGCAGTAGCACAGGCCATGAGGTCCGGCATCTGGACTGGTTCATCACCTACGCCGCGCTCCGGCAGGCCGTGATCATGTACCGAATCCAACGCCGCACCATCGCGTTCGGCGCAGCCGAGGCATCGGCCGATCCCGACGACATGATCATGCACCGCGCGAGCCTGGAGGCCATGCTCGCCGGCACCTACTGGACCGACCTCGCCGCGAAAGGGCTGTGACCGCCGTGCTCTCCCCCATGGACGATTACCCCGTGCATCAGATCGCCGAGCCGATCCGGCACGTGGCCACCTCGGACCGCAACTTCTACGATCGCTACTGCTTCAACTGCCATCCCCGGCTGGCCACAGGCGGCGAACCGCTTATGCTCATCATCGGCCTGGGCCAGTACCCCAACCTCGGGGTCACCGACGCGTTCGCCGTACTGCGCCGCGGCGACGATCACCTGGTGGTGCGATCCTCCAGGGCACTCGGCGCCGACCGGTCGGACACCAGCGTGGGGCCACTGTGTGTCGAGGTGATCGAGGGCCTGAAGATCCTGCGCGTGGTCCTGGAGGCCAGCCAAAACAACCCGGCACTGTCCTTTGACCTGACGTTCACCGCCGGGGCGCCCGCGACGCTCGAGACCCGCCACTTCATGCGCGATCTCGAACGGGTCACCTTCAACACCCAACGGTTCGTGCAGGCCGGAACCTGGAACGGGTCGATCACCGTGGATGGTGAGCGGATCGAGGTGACCGACCGCGACTGGGCCGGCAACCGCGACCGCTCGTGGGGGGGGTGCGCCCGGTCGGCGAGGCAGAACCACCCGGACGTCGCGGCGACCCCGAGATCGTCAAGGAGCACTGCTTCTTCTGGATCTACGCGGTCATGCAGTTCGACGAGTTCGTGATCGTCACCATCATGCAGGAGGACCACGACGGCACCCGCGTAATCGAGGACGCCACCCGCGTCTGGCGCGATCCCGACCGGGCGCCCGAGCGTCTGGGCCGTCCCGAGCACGACCTCACGTTCCATCCCGGTGGCCGAGAGGCCGCAGCGGCGGTACTGACCTTCCACGCGCCCAAGAAGGGTGGCGGACTGGAGGAGACGCTCCGCGTGCACTGCACGCCGATCCTGCCGAATTACCTCGGCGTGGGCACCGGCTACGGGCTCGAGGAGGACTGGCGGCACGGGATGTGGCAGGGCCACGAGGTGGTGCAGCAGCAGCGCCAGCCGGTCTCGGAGATCGAGGACTGGAAGAAGCTGTTCTGCCCGGTGGACAATCACTCCCGGTTCGAGACCCATCAGGACGGCCGCACGCTCGTCGGCGAGGGCTTGTCCGAGTTCGCCGTCATCGGCACCTACCCGCGGTACGGATTCCACTCGATGGGAGAAGTCGCACCATAGATCTCCTGCGCGCACGCCCTCGCGTGCCGCGGTTTCCCTCCCACCCCGCAGTCCGGGCTCCGCCCGGTGGCCCAAGAAAGAGGATCACGATGAACCTTCGTCGCAGCACCTCCGCGGTTGCTCTCGCCGCAGCCCTCGCCGTCGCCGGCGCGACCGCGTCCTCGGCGGACCCCGCCGCCGGCACAGCCCCGGCACCGGCGGCTCTGGGGTCACTCAGTGCGCAGGGTTCGCTGGACCTGGGCGGTTCCCTGGGCTCACTTGCCCCGCAGGGTCCCCAGGCGCCGGTCCTGGAGTCGATCAAGAACTTCCGTGACGTCGCGGGCAGCGGCTACGCGGGCGAGTACGGCCCGCTCAACACGGGCGTGTTCTTCCGCGCCAATGCCCCCCTCAAGACCAGCGAAGCGGACCTGGCGACGCTCGCCGCGCTGGGTATCACCCATTCGTATGACATGCGGGCGCAGGACGAGATCGACAATCCGTACGTCGGCGGCCAGGCCGTACTCCCGGACCAGACGGAGTACGTGCACGTGCCGATCAACTTCGCGGACATCGTGGAGATGGCGATGCAGATCCAGAGCGCGGAGGAGTCGCGCGAACACATGGTGAACACCAACCGCGGGTTCGTCACCGACGCGCAGACCCGCGGCCAGTTCGCCCAGGTGCTCACGGGACTCGCCGAGAACGGTGACCCGCAGTTGTTCCATTGCACCTCCGGCAAGGACCGCACCGGCTGGGTGGGCTTCCTGCTGCTCTCGATCGCCGGCATCGACCGGGAGACGATCATGGAGGACTACTTGCTCAGCAACGCCAACCTCGAACAGGACAACGAGCGGATCATGCAGATCATCTCGGGCGCCCTCCGCCCGGAGGCGGCGGACAACCTTTACCCGTTGCTCATCGTGGAGCCCGGGTACCTCCAGGCGGGGATCGACCAGCTGGACGACGACTACGACGACGTCGAGAGCTACCTCACCGACGGTCTGGGGCTGACTGAGCAGACGATCGAGATCCTGCGCGCGAAGCTCGTCGGCTGACACTCAGGTCAGCCTCCCGAGCGGAAAGTGCCCGATCGCACGAGTAGAACGTCAATGAACTACCAGCACCGTGTCCGCCGCACCACGGGTACACCGCTCTGGCATACCAGCCACCTGCTGGGCGGGCACCACGGTCGTGTCGAAGGTGAGCTCGCGGCCCACGGGGTGCTCGGCCCCGTCGACCGTCACCGACGGCTTGCCGTTCTGCAGCACGAACGTGGCGTCGGACGGGAAG
>NZ_JBSHMJ010000077.1:0-4983 GCF_053645265.1 Dietzia sp. NPDC055343
TGGCTGGCGCCGCACGGCATCCGCATCAACACCATCCACCCGGCCGGCGTGCCCACCGCGATGGTGTCGCACGCGGAGATGCAGGCCTGGTTCGCGGGCAACCCGGCCGGGCACACGATGGGCAATGCGTTGCCGGTGCCGATGCTCGACCCCATCGACATCTCGCGCGCGGTGCTCTACCTGGTGGAGGAGTCGGGCCGGCACATCACCGGTATCACGCTCCCCGTGGACGCCGGGTTCACCGGCAAGTAGCGCGAGTAGCCTCTGCGGCGCCTGCCGCCTGCCGCCTGCCGCCTGCCACCGGCCGCCTCGCCGCCTGCCACCGGCCGCCTCGCCGCCCGGCTGCGTCGGGAAGAGGGTTCGGCCCGCATCGCCCGAGTGAGTTTGTGCGCTTTCCGCTTCTCGATGGAGCCCTCGACTTGGCGTGAGTCGCGCGGCGGGGGCGGGATTTCATCATGGGGAGCGGATGGTGTGGGCCCCTGAGCGGCATGCGGCGATTCAGCGCCGGCGGGCGGCCCGGGTGCGCAGCCACCCGGCGAGCACGAGCGCCAGCGCGATCAGGCAGAGGTAGACCAGCGCCCCGCCGCGGCCCCACGCCGGGTCGAGCGCGAGGTCCTGCCCACTGCCGTAGACGCCGTTGAGGAACGGCATGAACCGGGTGAGCACGTCGCCGCGCGGCAGCAGGATCACCGCGTTCTCCACGAGCAACGACCACACGGTCAGCACCGCCACCGCCGCCGGCGCGGAGGGGATCAGCGCGCCGATCCCCAGCCCCACACCCACGGCGCCGAACGCGTAGACCGGCAGCGCCCACAGGAAGCGCACGCCCTCCGGGGTGAACGCGTCGACCTCGGAGTGGACGCCGGGAAAGAACACGGGCAGCGCGAGCATAGTGAGCATCGTCGCGATCCCGAGCAGGACCGCGGCCAGCCCGCCGAGCACCACCCAGCGCGCGAACATACTGGTCAACAGCCTCGGGGAGGCGTACCGGCGGGTCTCTGCGACAGGCCCGGCCTCGCTCTCGGCCTGGCGGTAGGCGGCCGACACCGCGAACACGGTCACGCCGATCCACAGCAGCCAGTACACCGAGTTGGTGGTGCTCACCGCGGTCACGCCGAGCAGTCCGTCGCGCGCGTTCAGCGACTCGGACACCGCCGCCACCGCCAGCGTGATCAGCACCGGTAGCAGTACCCCGAGCGGCACGGTGAGCCGGAACAGGAAGCTGCGCGGCCCCCCGATCGCCACTGCCTCACCGGCGATGCCGCGCCACAGCACGCTCATCCTGCCACCGCGTGTCCGAGGGCGACGCGTGGCACGTACGCGGCGAACGACTCCTCGAGATCGCCGAATCCGCCCCGGACCGCGGCGACGGCCCCGGCGGCCACGATGCGCCCGTCCTCGATCATCACCACCTCGTCGGCGGTCCGCTCCACCTCGGCCAACGCGTGCGAGGCCACCACCACGCAGCGGCCCTCGTCCGCCCACTGCCGCAGCAGTCCGCGCATCCACAGCACGCCGGCCACGTCCAGCCCGTTGAGCGGCTCGTCGAGCAGCAGGGTGCGCGGGTTGCCGACCAGCGCGGATGCGATTCCGAGCCGCTGCCGCATACCGAGTGAGAACCCGCCCACCGGTCGGTCGACCACGGCGGCCAGACCCACCTCCTCGAGCAGCGCGTCGGTCCGCCCGGCCGGGACCCCGCCGAGCGCCGCGAGCCACCGCAGGTGCCGGCGCGCGGAGTGGCCGGGGGTGAACGCGTCGGCGGACAGGTGCATCCCCAGGTGTCGTACGGGCGCCTCGAACGCGGCGGGGGCCCGGCCGTCGATGCGCACGGTGCCGGCGTCGGGCCTGGTCACGCCGCCGATGCAGCGCAGTAGCGTCGACTTGCCCGCGCCGTTGAGCCCCAGCAGGTAGGTCAGTCGCCCGTCGGCGAAGGTGTGGTCGAGGCCCCGCAGCACCTCGCGGCCGCGGAACGCCTTTGTCAGCCCTGCCACCTCGATCATCGCGTTCAGCCTCCGCACGCGATCGGCAGCCCGACGGTCCGCACGCCCTCGCACACCGACCGTGTCGACAGTTTCCAGTTGCCGTCGCGTTGGACAAACACCACGCGCGTGCGGATGCTCGGCCTTCCCGCGGATTCGCTGTGCAGGGTCGCGGTGATGGTGTCCCCGGAGCGCTCGACGGGCCCGGTGATGCGCTTCCAGCCCTGCGGCGCGCGGAAGATCCCCAGGTTGTAGACGGTATTCGGCACCACGACCCCGCCCGGGCCGGCCTCGAGGTTGCGGGTCTTGGCGGCGTCGTCGGCAGGCGTGGCCACCAGTAGGTGGACGATCGCGTTGAGGTCGTCGAGCGTGGGCTCGGAGGTGGTCACGGCGAAGTCGGAGGGGAGCGGGCCGGGCGGGGTCCAGCCGGTCACGCGCTCCCCTGCGGTGGGCCCCGCGTCCGCGGCGCGCGCCTCGCCCTGCTCCTGATTGGCCTGCGCCTCATCCTGCGAGTGGCCGTCCTGCGCGGCGTCACCGACGGCCGCTGGGCTGCCGCCGGGCGTGGGAACCGTCGTGGGCGCGGGCGCGGCGCCGGTCGCGGGGGACAGGCCGCCGCCGTCCTCGGGGGAAGCGGCGGTGGTCGTGTCCGCGGTAGGGCCGGGCGGAAGATCCGACGACGACGACGCCAACGCGTCCGGCCCGCCCTCGGCCACGGTCTGCCCGTCCACGCTGACAGCCCCGCGCGGGTCCACGGCCACCACGATCTCGGCCGGGGCGTCGTTGCTGCGGTGCAGCCCCACCACGCCCAGAGCCAGGAACAGGGAGGACACGATCGCGGCCACCGCCCCGGAGACCAGCACGGTCGGCCAGTTGATCTCCCGGCGGCCCCGGCTCACGGCCCCGAACCGGCCGCTGTCGCCGAAGGCGCCGGGGTTGTCGTCGTCATTCCCGTCCACATCCACGAAGTTATGGTAAGCCTCACCTAACTCTGTGCCAATACTGTCCCGCGCCGCCCCCGGCTGGTCCCGTCGCCTGCCTGCTTTGCTGTCCGAGCTGTGAGGTAGAACTGATTTATCTCAGGTAGCGACCGCCGAGTAGGTGACTGGTCGGCCGGTTGTGCGTGTTGCGGGGTGGGAGGTTCTGCGTGGAGAGTGCGATCGACGTTCTAGCGGGGCGTCGTGTGCCCGCCTCCCATGGCAGGCAGGGTCGCACGTACGAGTGTGCGCGGTGTCGTGCTCAGGTGCATCTCCGTGCGGGCCAGTACCGGGCGGCGCACTTCGCGCACAACCCAGGGGTCGGAGACCCAGAATGTGAGCTTTTCGCTGACTCTGTCAGCACAAACTCGCCGCAACCCGCGTATGAGATAAGAACGTCGCCTCTGCAGCTCTGCATTGCCGAAGACGGATCCTGGCAGCTTTATGTCGAGATCCCTCCAATCGAGCCGGGCGAATGGGGACTTGCACAACTGAGCAGATTCGAGGGCTCGTTTGTGACGATTAACGGGGACGCCGGATCTACGTCGGCCACCCGGAGCGCCAGAGAACTGTGGCCTGGCTCTGGGCGAAACGCGGTCGCTGTGGTGCCGACGACCGCACGATCGTCCTTCAGGACAAACTCAGCTTGGCCGGACCGCGTCGAAAGACGGCGATGGCACAGGGAGCTGCCGCCAGTCTCGGCAGGCGGCACACTCTTCGCTCGCTACCGCGGCGGCAATTTTCGGAAGTACGATCCGCAGTCCACGCCGCTTCACTGGGGCGATACCGTGATCCTGGTCAGCGTCGGTTCCAAGAAGTTCGTGTCCGGTCCGCGCATACGACGGCTCGAAACGCGCCATACCGTGGCGGCAGATTGGTTCGCCTGGGAAGTCTCGCTTCCCGCCCGCCAGAACGCTCGAGTTCGAGACTGGCTCGCTGGGCTCGGGGCTTCCGTCGAGGCGGGGAATGCGCGCCCGAAGCTAGTTTCGGTGCCAACTGGGTACGCCGCCGACGATGTGCCTCGCTACCCAGCAGGCGCTGTCGTGGCCGTCGATGCCGGAGCGAGCTGGTGTGAGATTCATCTGCATCACCGCAACCGACCGTATATAGCCGAGCACCTCGGGGGACCGGGTATGACGGGGCTGCGGTCCGATCTTCCGATTGACTCCGTGATGGTCAAAGCGGGCTCTGGGCGGCACGTCGAGTATCAGGTGGGCGGCGCAAGCCGAGTGACTGCACACAGCTGGTCAGTCCGGTGCGGGGAGCGCAATGTGTACCCCTTCGAGTCTCTGTCGATGGAGATGGAACCGCAGGTTCTAGAATTCGATACCGCGCCCAACGTCGACGGGCCATTCTTCGATATCGAGCTGGACAATGGTCGCGAAGTTCTGCGGGTCATGAGCGCCGAGCCTTCGGATGCACAGATGTGGATCCGCGAGCGAATATCGCAAGCACGGTGCATCCGAATTGATGCAGGGAATCTCGGCTCGGTCGAGATATTTATTGAATCGGATAAGTGCACGCCAGCGCCCGACAGTTCACCTTCGCAACAAGGGAAACATGGTGAGGGCTGGTTTAAGGCCCATGCGCTCGCGACTGGCACTGAGGGTCAGCAGCATTTTCCACATTGGCGCTGTCGTGAAGTGCTCGCTGGCGATGGCAGAGCCGTGTGGCTCGGAATTTAACGGAGGTAAGAAATTATGATATCCGCGCTTCCGGCTGATCTGGTCGTCGGAAAAATTGATTGGTCCACCAAGGGGTATTCTTCGATAATTCCCGTTAAGAATCTAGTTGGTGGGCAGTGGAAAGACGCAAGCTCGGCTGATTACCCTCCGAACGGAACGGTGTTCTGGCCTACTTCTGGTTTGCGCGAGAAAGGTTCGCTGCATGTCTTCACAGTTCGACGGGCCGATTCTGTAGGCAAAGACGAATTTCTAGTCGATTTAGAACGGTCCTGGTACTCGGTCATCGATGTTATTAACCGTCGGTGGGATGACGCGGTCCGACAGTTGCATGCCGGATCGCTGCCT
>NZ_JBSHMJ010000078.1:0-4828 GCF_053645265.1 Dietzia sp. NPDC055343
CGTGTCCGCACCGCACGCGCAGGTACCGGACTGTCACAAGAGGCGTTGGCGGAAGCGTGCGGTCTACACCGCACCTACGTTGGCTCGGTCGAACGCGGTGAACGCAATGTCGGACTGCTGAACCTGCTCAGTCTTGCCGCCGCGCTGCGCGTCGATCCCGCCCACCTAGTAGAAGGCCTGCACCGCCCGCCTGCTCCCTGACCACATGTGCGTTGGCGCGCGTTCAGGCGACTTTGCTGGCAGTGGTGATCAGTTCCCACCGGACCGACACCGCCACCTCCGATCCGCCCGAAGCTCCAGCCGGCACCGACTACGCCCCTAGCGTCTTCGCTGTGTTGTTCCTTGGCCACCGAGCCGCAGAACACCAACACGACACCCACACCGCGGAACAGGAACCCATCGTCTTCTCCCCTGCCCTGTGGTGAGCGTCCCTCTGAGCCACGACCTCTGGCCAGGATCAGGCTGCGGCGCTCGACCACTGGTGAGGGGCGGCCAGCACATCTGGGGCGGGCAGGGCAGCACGGGCCGCGGCAACCAGCTCCCACCAGCTTGCCGGGTCAGCCTCCCGATGCCGGTCTTGAGCAGCCATTGCGGCCCCCCACGTGGTTGCTTCCACCGGCGGGCCGGTGGCTGTTGCTCCGTAGGCCAGCGCAATGTCGACCGGGTGGACCTGCTCGGCCTCACCGGGAGTCGGGAAGTGGCCCCACTCCCCTAGCGCGTCGGATTGATCTTGCTGGTAGCGGGTGGTGAACCACCACACAAATACCGCCGACTGCAACCGGTACAACCGCATCCGATCTGCATGCGCTCCCGTCACCCCAGCTAGCGCCGCTGCCCGGGCTAACCGGGAGCGGCCCTGGTAGACGCGCCCGTTCGAGGTGCACAAGCCGTACGCCTGGAGTGCGCCAAGCTTGCTGCGCACCGTTGCCGCGCAGATCCCAAGACGAGCGGCGATCTGCCGCACCGGCAGGCGCTGCGTGCGCAGCAGATCCCACACCCGCAAGCCGAGCACCCCTAGCGAACGGGCATGCCAGATGTCCGCGCGGGCGGATTCCAGCTCTGCTCGCAGCCGCTGCTCAAGGGCTGGGGAAAATACTGCGCCACTTCTTGTCTCCCCGCCCCCGTGCGCTACCAGCCCCCAGGTCGCGGCCCACGGGCCCACTGCTCGCTGGGTGCGCCGGATCCAGCGGCGGTCGGTCAGGTCTTTAAGCCGGTCTGCGACGGTGTCTCGGGCCAGGCCCGCTGCCAAGGCCCAATCTCTTTCGGAGAAATGGACTTCTTCCGTGGCGGCATCGAGGGTGCGGGCGGCTAGGGCGAGCAGGACCAGGCGTGCCTGGGACCCGGTTTTTCCCTGCCACTGCTGCGGTTTGCTGTCCATTCGGGTTAACAGGTCTGCGACGGTCTGTTCCACGGTGTGCCGGGCTGGGCTGGTGGTGCAGGTGGCGGGGCCGGTGTAGCTGGCCGCGGTGACGGCTTTGGTCCACTGACGTGCGAGCTCCTGCTCGGCGTCCAGGCGCGGGGTCCGGCCGCCTGCTGTGCGGCGGGTGCGCAGGAACTCCAGACCCGGCCACTGCGCCGTGAATGCTGCCTCGGCGAGGTCTCGGTGTTGCATACGGGCATGTGCGCAGGCCAGCAGGATTGACCACCCAATCGCTGAAGCATCTGTGCCAGCAGCGATCGGGGTGTCGGCGAGAGCGCGAATCCTGGCGGCGAGCGGTCGGCGTGGGCCGGCCAGGTACGGACGCCCCTGGATATCAACATGCACCGGCCGGGTCGTCACCTGCGGATGCGGCCCTGAAATGGGACTCGGACGCGTGTCGAGGTGTTCGGTAACCCGATGTAAGGCTCGAAGAGATGCGGGGCGAATGTCGGTGCTACTGAGAGGGACCGAGGCTCCGCCGGAGCGGTGGGGCGAGCCCGGAGCGCGAACGCAGCCGGTGCGAGGGTTTGCCAGAGGTCCGCGGTCAAGTGAAGGCCAGGCGGCGGCGAATGCGTCCACTAGTGGTGCGAGCCGGGCCGGTGAGATCGCGGCACTGAGGCGGATCCACACGTGGTATCCCCCACCGGGCCCGGATGAGCACACCAGATGTTCGACCCCGGTGGCGGTCAAAGCGGAGGTGCAGTTGGCGAGGTCTGCGGTGGCGGTGGAGCCTGCGTGATGGGCGTCAAAGTCCAGAGCAAGCAGGCGAAAGCGGCCGGCGTCATCGGTCAAATGCAGCGCATATGGCACATCCGGGCCGGGGGCGCCGTCGGTGAAGCGTCGAGTTGTCGAGAAGGTGTGCGCTTTGCGTGGATCGACACGCACATACGGGCGCGGACTCCACGCACTCGCCACTGATTCCCACCACGTGTTGGCCTGATGGGATGCGGTTTTTCTGGTATCAGAATAGGACACGCCGTCCGGAACGACTGGACCGTCCGGAAGGTATGACCTACCCTGAGAGGTGCCTGGAAGCACAGCTCTCCTAAATGGTGAGCAACCCCGAGTTCGAGCGCCAACTCAAACTCTTGACTTTCGATCCCGGTCCACCGGTCAGTGGGCCGGGATCAGTCATTTTGCGGATTGCATGATCTTTAGTTGTCAGTCACAGATCTGACTACTTCACGCTGGGATCGCCTCCTGGTCGTCAAAATTCGACACGGCTTCGGGCATGCCGAGGTGTGTCGCAGCGACTTCGGCTACATACTGGTTCATGGAGATGCCACGTGCTTTGGCTTCACGTCGAAGCGCGTCGTAAACATCCGAAGGTACGCGGACCGTCATGCGTGTCCGCTCCCCTAGGGCTGGTCTGCCCGGCCCAGAACGTGTGGTCGCCATGACGTCAAAATTCGCATGCCTGACGTCAGAAATGGGTGCGACACGCTCACGACGTCAAAAATGACGGTAGATAGTGCGTGGGACGGCAGGCTGAAGTTCAGGAGTCAGTCGATCGTGGGTCGGCGGCCCGCCATCCTCGCTTGAAACTCGAGTTTGGCATTGGTCTGAGAGCATCGACCAGAACCAGCGCCATTCGGAGGGCGCTAGTGGGCGCCGGCGCCCGATCCGATGCTGCTCAAGACTGTTGATTCCTGATCAGCAGTCTCGAGACTCCAAGTACTCGACGATTGCGATGTCGGTGATAGATGCGATGCTTATAGAGCGGTCGCCTGTCTCGTAGCGAAGCTTGTCGACAGCGCGGAGTAGCCGCGCTTTCGTTGATGGGCGCAGCCGGACATTGTGCTGCTCCGTCAGTCGCTCCTCCCCTCGCCCAGCTGGCTGGGTTGGCTGTGGGGAGGGAAGCGGCACGGCAGCGGCCGGTGTGGTGGCCGGGGTAGGCCGCTCTGGCAAGTCTGCTGCGGGGTGGGCAGCTCGTCGGATTGCGGGTTCACGCTGGACGCTCATGCTGCGTTTCCTTCGATGTCGATCGCCAGCTCGGAAAGTAGATCTGTGTAAGCCACCTGGAGAGCCAATGCCTTGCCGCCAGTAAACTTGTGGATCGGCGTGTGAGTGCTATGTGCGTCCTGTCGGGCGGTAAGTTCCGGAATGGCGGTCTTCGCGACCAGTTCTCCGTAAGTGCTACGCAACTCGCGTTCGCGGAATTGGTGCTCCCCGGTGGCCCGTTTACGGCTAAGGACGATTTTTTCCATTACGAGCCGGGGGTTCGGTCGTCTCTGAACATTGCGGATCGTTTCCTGAAGGTTCTCGATCCCCCGGACGCTGTCGATGGTCGGCTCGGTCACAGCAATGACCCCGTCGACTGCGCACAGCACGGCAAAGAGCAACTTCCCCAGTGACGGTGGACAATCGAAGAGGACCGCGTCGTAGGGCGAGAGGTCGAGCCCCTCGAATGCGATGTCGAGGCGGAAGATCAAATCGTTGGCGCCGTCTGATTCGATGTTGGCTAGTGCTTCGTTGGACGGGATGAGGTCAACCCTGTCCCATGGAGTTGCGATGACGGCGTCGGCCGCAGATCCCGAAGCTGTTCGGTTCATGAGGTCGAACGTGGTCATCATGCCGTCCGTGATTTCGACACCGAGTCCCGTGGTGGAGTTCCCTTGGGGATCGACGTCCACAATCAGAACGTTGCGCCCTTGAGCGCTCAGCGCACTAGCCAGCCCGAGCGTCGTTGCAGTTTTGCCGACGCCGCCCTTCTGATTACAGAGCGCTAACTTTCGGATCATGTACGTTCCTCTCGAAGTGGATGCCAGCCAGAGGTAGCCGCTAGTTTGGCTGGCCATGTATGTGCACTGAGGTACTCGTTGGTAGCTAGTGCTGCATCTCTAGCTACGTTACCTCTCATAGTTATCTGTGCAATGGAAACTCGCAAAGCGCACGTAACTATACGTGCCAGGCTAGCTAGCAGTGCTAGCATTGCGCGCATTGCTACAGTAGCTAACTGCGGCTCGACTGACAGTCCTCCACCACGGCGAAGGCCACGGAAATGCGCATACCAGCACTAACCGCGATTGATTGGGTCTGGTGTCATTGATGATGGCGGTTGCCGGCAGCGTGATGGTGGGGGTGTGGACGTTCGCCGTGTTGATGGTCGTGCTGGTCAGAGCTGCCGTCCCGCCTCGGCACGCCGCGCAGAATCGCGAGGGCTTCTCGTGGTTCTGGGTGTTCTTCCCGATGGCGGTGCTCTTGGTGGCCGGGTCGCTCCACATGTGGCTACCGGGGATCAGTGCGGCCAGTGCCTGGACGATGTACATGTCGCTGGCGGACCGGGGCAGCGGCCTACAGTTTTTGAGTGACGAGCAGCTGTGGCAGCTCCAAGCTTTTCTGCTGGGGCGGTGGATCCTGCCAATCGCCGCGCTAGTCCTGGTGGGACTGTCAGTGTGGTCGTGGCGC
>NZ_JBSHMJ010000079.1:0-4764 GCF_053645265.1 Dietzia sp. NPDC055343
GACTGACGGCCCTTCTTCCGGGCGGGGCGGTCTAGAGCGAGTGGTCGGCGGGGTCGGTGTCGTCCGACGCCAGGGATTCGATGCGCTGCAGGTCCTCCGGGAGTAGGTCGGTCCGATCTGCTGCCGCCTCCAGGAGCAACCGCATCTGCTGCTCGAGGGCGCCGGCCCGCTCCGGGTGACCTTCCTCGTTGACATGGGTGATGAGCATGCGCAGCACGCGCAGCAGCGCGGCCACCACCTCCGTCTGGTTCAGGCTCGCCTGACGCAGCTGATCGAAGGCGTGCTCGACGTACTCGTCGTGGTCTAGATTCCACGGCTGGACCAGCACCCGGCCCGCGTCATCGCGCAGCGCCTGCGGGGCCAGTGGGCCGGTGAGGACCGTGCGCAGCACGGTGCCCAGACGCAGCAGGACCTCTACCGCGGGGTGGTGGGGTCGTTGATCGCCGAGCTCAGGGCCCGCAGGCCGATGTCGACGAGCTGGCGGATCGCGAAGTCCGCGTCCTGGAGCATGGTCCGCATCTCGGATATCGCGACGGCCCCCGCGATCTTCTGCGAGCGCGACGGGGGCGGCCACGCCGTGAACAACGGCTCCCCCTGGTGGATGTACGCCCCGACCCTGGTCTCCAGCCGCAGCACCGTCCCCGCGGAGACGGCGGCGAGCAGCTGGCCCATGTGCACCTGGCTGACCCACCCGCTGCGGCCGGCCGGGATCACGATGGCGCCCTCCGGGGCGGGGAAGTCCTCGGAGTCGACCGTACTGAGGCCGGCGGGAAGTCGTCCCAGACGCGTTGCCACCACCTGCCCCTCGTCCGCGATGCTCTGGGCGAGGTTGCCGACCTGCAGGCCGCGGGCCAGGTGATCCAGGTGGACGATGATCCCCACCACGGTGACCAGTGTCAGACCTATCGCGATGGTCAGCGAGATCCGTGGCGCCGGGGCCGTGGGCTCCCCGCTGAAGCTCGGCAGGATCAGCACGCAGTAGAAGAATGTGCCCACCAGGAGGCCGATCACGCCCTGACTCAGCCGGTCACGGATGAACGAGCGCATCACCCGCGGCGAGAACTGGTTGCTGGCCAGCTGCAGGCTCACCACGGTGAGCGAGAAGACCACTCCCACGGTGGTGATCATGGCCCCGGCCACGGTCGAGACCAGCCACGTGGCGGCGTTGCTGCTCATCGCCAACGTCCACGGGATCTCGGCGTTGTGCCCCAGGTGTTTGTCGATCGCGGTCGCGCCGACCGCCAGCAGGACCCCACCCAGCATCACCAGCGCCGGGAGGAGGAACAGGCCCTCCTTGAAGCGGTAGCGCGCCGCCGCCAGGCGCAACCTCCACGCCAACCCGCCGCTCCTCTTCATCGCGCCCCTCCCACCGGCCATACCCGCAGACATTACGCGTGCGGGCCGGGATGGGACGGCACTCAGGTCCGGCGTGACCGGCCGGCTCGGGCCGACCACCGCCCCTGTCGGTGATCGACCTCGATCGGATACTCGAAGGCCTCCGTCACCAGCTCCGAGGTGAGCACGTCCGGGGCGGGTCCGGAGGCGTGGATCCGGCCGTGGGCGATCAGCATCGCGTGGGTCGTCGACGTGGGCAGCTCCTCGAGGTGGTGGGTGACCAGGACTGTCGCGAGGTCGGGCTGCGTGTCGTGCAGCTGGTCGAGGGTCGCGAGGAACTGCTCTCGGGCCGCCACGTCGAGGCCGGTCGACGGCTCGTCGAGGAGTAGCAGGGCGGGGTTCGGCAGGAGCGCCCTCGCGATGAGCGCCCGGCCGCGCTCGCCCTGCGACATGGTGGGCCACACGGCGTGCCGGAGCCCGTCCAGGCCGAGCATCTCGATGAGGTGGTCGGCCCGGTCGAGCGTGGGCTGATCAGGCTCCCACCGGCCCATCAGATCCGTCGTGCCGGTCGCGCCGGTGAGCACGACCTGCCGGACCGTCAGCGGCGAGCGCAGCGGATGCCGGGGATTGACGTGCCCGATCGACTCCCGCAGCTTGCGGATCTCGACCCGACCCAGCTGGTGGCCGAGGACGTGGACCGAGCCGCGGGTCGGGTGGGCCTCGGCGCCGCACAGGCTCATCAGTGTGCTCTTGCCTGCACCGTTGGGGCCGATGAGCGCCCACCGCTCGCCTGCCCGGACCGTGAGGTCGATGCCGGAGAGGATCCGCTCGGACTGACGGACGAAGTCGACGCCGCGAAGGCGCAACACCTCGGCCACCGCCCCGTCGGCCATGCCGGAGTTCGCGCCGGGGCCTGCCGCTCCGCCACCCGCACCGGGGCCTCGCGCCCCGCTCACGACAGCGCCTCCCGCAGCTCGCCGAGGTGAGCACGAGAAAGGCGCGACGCGGTCGCGTCGTCGCGGTCCGCGATGGCGTCGGCCAACTCGACGTGCGCCCGCTGGTCGGCGTCACTGCCGAACTCCCCGCGGAGGCGGAGCATGTCGATCATGGCCGCGCGGACCCTGGGCGTGAAACTGTCGAACATCTCCACGAGGACCGGGTTGTGGGCGGCCACCACTATCGCCCGGTGGAACTGCGTGTCCACGTCCACATGGCGCTCGATGTCGGAGCGGTTCTCGGCCCGCCGGGCGAGCGCGCGCCGGATCGCCCGCAGGTCGGCGGGGGTCCGCCGTGCGGCGGCGAGCGCTGCGGCCTCGGCCTCGATCGCCACGCGGGCCTCGATCACCGAGACGATGTCCGCACGTCGGAGCACGGCATCCCAGTCCTCCGGCACCTCGAGCGCCGTGACGAACACACCCGCCCCCTGCCGGGAGGTCAGCACCCCGCGGCCGGCGAGTTGGCGGATGGCCTCGCGGACGGTGGAGCGCCCCACGCCAAGTTGGGGCGCGAGCGTCGTCTCGCCGGGCAACTTCTCACCCAGCGCCCACTCTCCCGACCGGATCCGCTCCAACAGCAGCTCGGCGGCCTGATCCGCCAGCGATGCCCGTCTCACCTGCGTCACACGTTCCATGCCGACAACTCTACTTGTCTGAGGAGTTGTGATAGTTTCCACCCATGCGTTTTCTCGAGTGCCTTCTCCTTGGTCGCCACGGCGGGGCGTA
The DNA here is from genome assembly GCF_053645265.1 of Dietzia sp. NPDC055343. Taxonomy (NCBI): domain Bacteria; kingdom Bacillati; phylum Actinomycetota; class Actinomycetes; order Mycobacteriales; family Dietziaceae; genus Dietzia; species Dietzia sp. NPDC055343. The sequence continues at coordinate 3,057 of NZ_JBSHMJ010000079.1, forward strand.
GTCGGACCGGCTCGCGTCGTGGAGCCGAGCCTGCGCCGGTCACCCGACCCGAGAAGTGAAGGACCAGCTCGACATGACCGCATCATTTCCCCGCATCACCACGCCCGACGGGCCTGTGCCCGGCCACGCCCCCGCGTGGAACCGGCAGCGGCACTCGCGGATGCCGTCCCACCGGTACTCGGACGTCCACTCCCGCGTGGACGTGCCCGTGACCCGGCCGGAGTGGCCGACCCGCCGCCTCACCGCGGCGCCCCTGTGGGTGCCGGTCGACCTGCGCGACGGCAACCAGGCGCTGGCCGAACCGATGGACCCGGCCCGCAAGCGCCGGTTCTTCGAGCTCATGGTGGCGATAGGCTACAAGGAGATCGAGGTCGGTTATCCCTCGGCCTCGCAGACCGACTACGACTTCGTCCGCCTCATCGCCCAGAGCGAGATCGCCCCGGACGACGTGACCATCGTCGTCTTCACCCCGGCCCGCCGCGACCTCATCGAACGCACGGTGGCCTCGGTCCGCGGCATCACCAACCCGGTCGTCATCCACATGTACACGGCGACCGCCCCCACCTGGCGCGACACCGTGCTCGGCTACGGGCCGGACGAGCTCAAGGACCTCATCGTCGCCGGAGGCCGCGACGTACTGGAGTTCGCCGGCGACCTGCCGAACGTGCGGTTCGAGTTCTCGCCGGAGGTCTTCAACCTCACCGAGCCGGACTACGTGCTCGACCTCTGCGACACCATGACCGCACTGTGGGACGCCACGCCCGAGCGCCCGGTGATCCTCAACCTGCCCGCCACGGTCGAGATCGCCACCCCGAACGTGTACGCCGACCAGATCGAGTACATGCACACCAATCTCGCCCGCAGGGACGCGGTGATCCTCTCGGTACACCCGCACAACGACCGCGGCACCGGTATCGCCTGCGCCGAACTGGCCGTGCTCGCGGGGGCGCAGCGCGTCGAGGGCTGCATCTTCGGCAACGGCGAGCGCACCGGAAATGTGGATATCGCCACGCTCGCGCTGAACCTGCACGCGCAGGGCATCGACCCGATGATCGACTTCTCCGACATCGACGAGATCCGCCGCACGGTCGAGTACTGCAACCGGCTCGAGGTCCCCGCGCGCCACCCGTACGTCGGCGATCTCGTCCACACGGCCTTCAGCGGCACGCACCAGGACGCCATCAAGAAGGGCTTCGCCGAGCACCGCGCCCGGGCCGCCGCGCAGGGCCGCCCCGAGGGGGAGATCGCGTGGAAGGTCCCGTACCTGCCGATCGACCCCGCCGACATCGGCCGCAGCTACGACGCCGTGATCCGCGTGAACTCCCAGTCCGGCAAGGGCGGCATCGCCTACCTGCTGGAGACCGAGTACGGCATCGAACTGCCCCGCAGGCTCCAGATCGACTTCGCCCGCACCGTGCAGCAGCACACCGACTCGTCCGGCCTGGAGTTCACCGCGGCGCAGCTGTGGACGGTCTTCCAGGACGCCTACCTCCACCGGGCCCCCGGCGCCGAGCCGATCGTCCTCACCGAGTTCTCCACGTCCGAGACGGGCGGGCGGGCCCACACCCGGATCGCTCTGACGATTGACGACGACGACGAGGTCAGCGTCCACTCCGAGGTCGGCCCGGTCGAGGCGCTCACCAGAGCCCTCGCGGCAGGCGGCATCGACGTGGAGGTCCTCAGCCTGCACCAGACCAGCGTGGGGGCG
>NZ_JBSHMJ010000080.1:0-3025 GCF_053645265.1 Dietzia sp. NPDC055343
TCCGACGAGGTGTTCGGCCCCGTCCTCACCGTGTTCCGCTACTCGAGCATCGACGAGGCCATCCGGTACATCAACGACCGGCCCAGCCCGCTCGTTCTGTACTGGTACGGCGAGAAGAACGAGCGGTTCGAGACGGTGGCCGACCGCACCCGCTCCGGCAACATCTACGGCAACGACTTCGGCATCGGCATGGTCTCCTCCGCCATCCCGTTCGGCGGCGTCGGGAACTCCGGCATGGGCTCGTACCACGGCCATTACGGTTTCCGGACCTTCACGCACGAGCGGGCCGTGGCTCTGCACTCGTTCGACTACTCCGCCGCCGATTTCATGGTGCCGCCGTTCGGGCCGGACAAGAAGAAGCAGGCGTCGATGTACTTCGGCGCGATGAAACTGCGGACGCGGCTCAAGCTCTGAGGCACTCGAGCTTCGAGGGGCGGGGTTGCCCAGTGGGCGGCCCCGCCCCGCCCCAGCTGCAAGACAGGGCGCCCCGGTTGCCCGACATCCTGGTCGAAAAGTTCGCTGGATTTCGCAACTGTGGTCAGGCAGCTGCGGGGTGATGTCTTGCAACTGGGGGAGGGGGTGGGCTACTCCCCCCGGAACTCGGCCTTGCGCTTCTCGGCGAAAGCCCGCGGGCCCTCCTTGGCGTCGGCGGAGGCGAACACGCGGCCGCCCACCTCGGCGTCGATCGTGAAGGCCTCCTCCTCGTGCATGCCCTCGGTGCGGCGGATGGTCTCGATCATCCCCTGCACCGCGAGCGGCCCGTTGGCGGCGATCAGCTCGGCGATCTCCAGGGCCTTGTCCAGCGCGGAGCCGTCGTCCACCACGTGGCCGATCAGCCCGAAGCGCTCGGCCTCCTCGGCGGAGAGGTGGCGGCCGGTCATGAGGACCTCCATCGCCACGGTGTACGGGATCTGACGAACCAGCCGCACGGCCGAGCCGCCCAGCGGGTACAGGCCCCAGCGCGCCTCGGAGACGCCGAACTTGGCCGAACGTCCAGCCACCCGGATGTCGGTGCCCTGCAGGATCTCGGTGCCGCCGGCGATGGCCGGGCCCTCGACCGCGGCGATGAGCGGCTTGCTCAACCGGCGCCCCTTGAGCAGTGCGGGGAGCTTGGTCAGGTCCCAGCCGCCGCCGGCGAACTTGTCGCCCGGGGCGTCCTTGTTCATGGCCTTGAGATCGGCACCGGCGCAGAAGAAACCGCCCGCACCGGTGAGGATGCACGCCCGGATCTCCGGGTCGGAGTCCACCAGGTCCCAGGCGGCCTCCATGCCGCGCATCATCGGCCCCGACAGGGCGTTGCGCGCCTCGGGCCGGTTCATCGTGACGATCAGGACATGACCGCGCCGCTCGGTGAGCAGGTGCTGGTCCTCGGGCGTGACGGCGCTGGTCAACGGAGCCTCCTGGGAAAACTGGTCGAAGTGAGATTCAAGTAACACTCACCACGGGACGGTAACACGTTCTACTTTGGTGGCATGGCTTACACCATCGGAGATCTTGTCGAGCACAGCGTCGATCGCGTGCCGGACCGCGAGGTCCTGGTCCAGGGTGACCGGGTCCTGACATTCCGCGAACTGGAGGAGCGCGCAAACCGCCTCGCGCACCACCTCCGATCGGTCGGCGTGGGCCCCGAGGGGAAGGTCGCGGTCTACAGCCGTAACACCATCGAAGCCGTCGAGGCGATGGTCGCGATCTTCAAGCTCCGCGCGGTCATGGTCAACGTCAACTTCCGCTACGTCGCGCCCGAACTCGAGTATCTGCTGAACAACTCGGACAGCGTTGTCGTCGTCGTCGAACGTCGCTACACCGACGTCCTCGCCGAGGCCCTCCCGCAGACCCCGGGAGTCACCCACGTGGTGCTGGTCGAGGACGGCACCGACGGCCCCGACCCGCAGGTCCCCGTCGGCGTCACCGTCTCCCACTACGAGGACGCGCTGGCCGCGCAGTCCGCCGAGCGCGACTTCGGCGAACGCTCCAACGACGACATCTACATGCTCTACACCGGCGGAACCACCGGCTTCCCCAAGGGCGTCGTGTGGCGGCAGGAAGACGTGTTCATGGTCCTCGGCGGCGGCATCAACTTCCTCACCGGCGAGAAGGTCGCCGACGAGTGGGAGCTCGCCAACAATGCCGTCGACGGCGGCGTCCTGGTCCGCGCCGCACTCCCGCCGCTCATCCACGGCGGCGCCCAGTGGGCCATCCTCATGGCCCTGTTCGCCGGCCACACCAGCGTGCTCGTCCCCGAATTCGACGCCGAGGCCGTGTGGCAGACCATCACCGACCGCAAGATCAACCTCATGTTCATCACCGGCGACGCCATGGCCCGCCCCATGATCGAGGCCTGGGACCCCGAGAAGTACGACGCCTCGAGCCTGCTCTATATCGGCTCGTCCGCGGCCCTGCTCTCGCCCTCCGTCAAGGACCAGTTCGTCGACGCATTCCCCAACCTCATGCTCTCCGACGCGATCGGCTCCTCCGAGACCGGATTCTCGGGCCTCTCCACCGCCGAGAAGGGCAAGAACCACACCGGTGGTCCCCGTGTGATGATCGACGGCGAGACCACCGTGCTCGACGACGACGGCAACGAGGTCCAGCCCGGATCCGGGGTCATCGGCAAGGTGGCGCGAACCGGGCACATCCCGCTGGGCTATTACAAGGACGAGGCCAAGACCGCCGAGACCTTCCGTACCTACAACGGCAAGCGCTACGCGATCCCCGGCGACGACGCCCGCGTCGAGGAAGACGGCACCGTCACCATGCTCGGCCGTGGCTCGGTGTCCATCAACACCGGTGGCGAGAAGGTGCACCCCGAAGAGGTCGAGGCAGCGCTCAAGACCCACCCGGACGTGTACGACGCGCTGGTGATCGGTGTTCCGCACGAGCGGATGGGCCAGCAGGTCGCCGCCGTCCTCCAGACCCGCGACGGCACCTGCCCGCCGATCGAGGAACTCAACGAGTACGCCCGCAAGGAGATCGCCCGCTACAAGTGTCCGCGCGCACTGTGGGTCGAACCCGCCGTCAAACGGAA
>NZ_JBSHMJ010000080.1:3121-4757 GCF_053645265.1 Dietzia sp. NPDC055343
CTGCCCGCCGATCGAGGAACTCAACGAGTACGCCCGCAAGGAGATCGCCCGCTACAAGTGTCCGCGCGCACTGTGGGTCGAACCCGCCGTCAAACGGAACCCCGCGGGCAAGCCCGACTACCGCTGGGCCGCGGAGATCGCCGCGTCCCGCCCCGCCGCAGACAGCCAGGAGATAACCAAGTGAGCATCAAGACCGCCCTCGCCGAGGAGTTCGGGATCGAGTACCCGATCTTCGCGTTCACCCCGTCCAAGTACGTGGCCGCCGCCGTCACCCGCGCCGGCGGCATGGGAGTGCTCGGCGCCGTCCGCTACAACGACCCCGCCGAGCTCGACGAGGTCCTCACCTGGATGGACGAGAACACCGACGGCAAGCCATACGGCGTCGACGTGGTGATGCCCAACAAGGTGCCCACCGAGGGCAGCTCCATGGACCTGGGCGCCATGATCCCCGAGGAGCACAAGGCCTTCGTCAACCGCGTCCTCGACGACCTGGGCGTGCCGCCGCTCGGCGACGACGCCGGGAAGAACGCCGGCGTGCTGGGCTGGCTCCACTCGGTGGCGCAGTCGCACGTCGACGTGGCGCTGAAGCACCGGCCGGTGCTCATCGCCAACGCGCTCGGTTCGCCGCCGGTCGAGGTGATCGAGCAGTCGCACGCCGCAGGACTCAAGGTCGCGGCGCTCGCCGGTAGCACCAAGCACGCGCTGGCCCACGTGGAGAACGGGGTCGACATCGTGATCGCCCAGGGCGGCGAGGCCGGTGGGCACACCGGTGAGGTGGCGACCATGGTGCTCGTGCCCGAGATCATCCGCGCGCTCGACGGCCGGGCACCCGTGCTCGCCGCCGGCGGGCTCGGCGACGGCACGCAGGTCGCGGCCGTGGTCGGCATGGGCGCGCAGGGGGCCTGGATGGGCTCGCGCTGGCTCACCGCGGCCGAATACGCCGAGGACGGTGGCTCGCGCGCCATGCAGAAGGCGCTGCTCGCCGCGACCAGCCGCGACACCGTCCGCAGCCGCGTCTACTCCGGCAAGCCGGCCCGTCTGCTCAAGAGCAAGTGGACCGACGCCTGGGCCGCTGACGACGCGCCCGATGCGCTGCCGATGCCGCTGCAGAACCTGCTCGTGGCCGAGGCGCACCAGCGCATCTCCGAGGCCCAGGATCCCGAGGTCGTGGCCATGCCGGCCGGGCAGATCATCGGTTCGCTGGATGGCATCGTGCCGGTCGCCGACACGATGGCGCAGATCGTGGCCGAGTACGAGGCGGCCGTCGAGCGGCTGCGGGCCTCGCTGGGCTGAGCTGGCTGGCCGGGCAGTGTTGGCTGGTCTGGCTGTGTTGGCTGGCTGGCCTTGCCGGGCTGCCTCCTCCGGAATCCGCTGCGCCCCACCCGGGCAGCGGATTCCGCCCATTTCGAGGCATCTCCCCAAGTTGCAAGACATCGCGCCCGAGCTGCAAGGCAGGAGCTTCGATTCCAAAGCCGAATCTCGCGTGATCTGTCTTGCGACTGCGGAGCGATGTCTTGCAACCGGCCGCGGGTCGGCCTGCGAGTCGCGGGTGTCGCGGCGTGGGTGTCGCGGCGTGGGTGCCGCGGGGCGGCGTGCGGGGGTCGGCCTGCGGTGCGGCGCGGGCTCAGCTGCCGAG
>NZ_JBSHMJ010000081.1:0-4653 GCF_053645265.1 Dietzia sp. NPDC055343
TCCCGGGCTCCGACCTGCTCGATAAGCGCCATCTGTACTTCTTGGGAAGACTTGGGTAACGGCCTTGTGGGCTGGCACCACGCTCCGGCGGCGGCACCGGGGGCCATTGTTCCACGTCGCCCCGCCGGTCGCGCCGAGGCTGCGCCGGGGCGGGCCTCGACCCTCTCGCCCGCCCCTCCCACTTGCGCGCCCGGGGCCCCGCCCCACGCCCCTTCGACTTGCGCACCCTCTCTGCGCATTTCTGGCCCACTTACGCGCCCAGATTGATGCATTCCGAGCGCGTACCTCTCGCCTCAGTCAGCGCCCCGCCGACTTGGCCCACTCCCGAGACCGCCAGGCGTTCTGACTCAACTCCAGTCTTTGCCCGGATCGATGTGGCGGCCGACGTCCATCGCGTCGTGAAGTACTCGGCCGATGACAAGTACACCCCCGTCAAATCGGCAAACCAGAAAATGTCGCGGGCGACTGACACGTCCACCGGTCGACCGGAATCGGCTGTTCGACAGGTGCCACGTAACGACCCGCTCCCCGAGCTCAGGGCGCTCGAGCAGGCGGGGATCATCGGAAGCAGCTGCAACGTCCCTTATTGCAGCGACGATCAGCACTTGATAACGCTGCCGAGCTTGTTCACCGAACTGCTGGTACGACCACGCGAGAACCGCTGCGATATCGTCCCGCGCGCTGTGAGTGAGACGGACCTCCGCCATCAGCCAGCTGACCGACCGTCAGCCACAGCTCGGGCGCCGATGTCGGCGATGACGTCGTCCAGGTCCGCATCGTCAATGTCTACGTAGTGACCCGCTGCAACATCGGCCCAACCTCGATCGGCGGCAGAACGTAGCGCGGCGAGTCTTGCCGCGTCCTCCGCCTCACGCTGTTCCAACAGCCGAAGCCCTTCCCGCAAGACCTCGCTCGCGTTCTGATAGCGCCCCGATGCCACCAGGGCATCGACGAGTTCGTGCTGCCGCTGTCCTAGAACCACATTTCGCGTCGGCATTCTCATCACCCCATTGGCAGAATATGCCAACCATGCGCCTTTGGCTAGACGCCCGTGAGCACCCGTGTAGGTCCTTGTCCCTTGACCTTGTCACAGTGTCAAGGTTCATGATCAGGGCATGAGAATCGGTGAGGTCGCCCAGATCGTCGGGATCAGCGCACGCATCATCCGGCACTACCACCGTGTGGGCGTCCTGGCCGAGCCCGGGCGCACGACCGGCGGGTACCGCGAGTACGGCGTGGCCGACCTGGCCCGCATCGCCCGGATCGCATTCCTGTCCAGCTCCGGCGTGCCACTGCGCGAAGTCGCCGCGCTCCTCGAGGCGGAGACCGGCGGGGGCGGCGGCAGCCTCAGCGACAGCGACGGACCCGATCCGGCACCGCACGGCCCCGCCGCCGACCTCGCCGCCATCCGCGACGGGATCGACGAGCAGATCGCGCAGCTCACCCAGCAGCGGGACCGACTGGACGTGATCGCCCAGCGGGCCGCCGCCGGGTTGCCGCCCGGGCTACTGCCCGAGCCCGTGGCCCGCGCCCTCGAGACATGCCGCGCCGAAGCCGACGGCGACCCCAAGCTGGCCGCCCTGCTCGACCGCGAACGCGATCTACTCGACCTGGTCGGCCTCAGCGGGGCCTTCCCCGATGCACTAACCGCGAGCTACGTGGCCATCGGCGCCGACGCCGGCCGGCGCCGCGCCTACCTCGACATGCTCGCCGGCTTCCAGCGCATCGAGGGGCGTCGACCAGCCGACGTGGAGCCCGAGATCACCCGGCTCGTCGACGCCCTCCTGAGCGACGCCGACCTGCGGGCGCTCGTCGCCGGCCCGCCGGCCACGGCCGACTCCCCGACAGCACCCGGCGAACCGAACCGGCCCGCCGACCGAACCGGACCCACGCTCGACCAGCTCCTTCCCGACCCCGCCCAGCGCGAGGTACTGCGCCGCACGCTCACCGTCCTGGGCGTGCTGTCGTGATGGGCAGGCTGTTGCCGGCGGTGGCGGTTGTCGTCGTCGTCATCGATGCGGTTCTCCTCGCGACCGGCACGATCACACCCGCGGTGGCGCTCGCACTGTTCCTGGCCGTGGAGGTCCCGCTCGGGTCGGTCGCGGTGGCCGGATACGTCCGCCGGTACCGCGACCACCGCCGCCGTTCCGGAGCGCGGCGAGACGCCCTGCGCGCGCTCGCCGCCGACGACCCCTACCTGGGGATGATGGCCGCCGAGGCCCGCACGTTCGCCTCCCTCGGCCGCTGGATCGCACGGCGACCGGACGTGCCCACCGGCGCCGTGGCGATCGGCTACTCCCGCGGCACGCTCGGCATCCCGATAGCGCTCTCGATCGCGGCGGGGATCGAGCTGGTGGCCGTCCATCTGCTCCTCCCGTGGCCCACCGTCCGGCTGATCCTCGACCTCCTCGGGGTCTACGCGCTGCTCATGATCCTGGGGCTGCTCGCCGGGCGGATCGTGCGGCCGCACCTGATCGTCGGCGGCGAACTCGTACTCCGCAGCGGGCCGCACGTCTGCGCCCGGGTGCCGCTCTCCGACGTGACCGAGGTGCGTCGGGATCGCAGACTCTCCCCCACCTCCGCGGCGGTCGACACCGACGGCGACCGCGACATCCTCGCCCTCCCCGGACCGGACGGGACCAGCCTGACCGTGATTCTCGCGCGGCCGGTCGACGCGGCGGAGCCGGGGATGCCGTGGGGTAGGCCCAGGGCGCGGGAGGTCAGCGAGGTGCGGCTGCATGTCGACGACGACGACGACGCGGCCCGGCTACTCCGCGAGGCGGTGCCGGCAGCGTGAACCGGGCGGCGTCCTGACCGAGTACCCAGGGAACGGACCCCTGCAGTGTTCGAGAATCGTTGACGCCCTTGGCCCCGGGTCCTAGCGTGGGGCGCAAGCTTCGCTGCACCGACCCGGGGCAGCACGAGGGAGGGTACTCATCATGGACTCGATCGGAGACGTCGCCGGAAGCGCGATCATCGGAGTGGGGGGCGTCATCAACATGATGTTGGCCGCCGTGGGTTCGGGCGGGCTCGCGGGCTCCCTGTCCGAGAACGTCTACCTCCCGCTCCTGGGCTCGGTCGCGCCCGGCTTCACCTTCTGACCGCGGGCGCGGGGGCGGCCACCCGACCAGGAGGCGCGCATGACCCTGTCCGGTGAGCAACTCCAGCAGACCGCACGGAGCACGGCCGACTCCCTGCCCCCTCGCCCGCCGAGTGGTCGCACCCATTCACGTTTCCCCAGGGCGGTTTCAAGTGGTCAGTGCAACACGGATCGGTGGAGGTCGTGTTGTGACGTTGTCGGTGTTGGTGCATGCCAGGTGCGTGAGGTTGCTGCTGGAGGGCAAGAACAAGTCGCAGGTCGCCCGTGAGGCGGGGGTCTCGCGGACGTGGCTGAAGTTGTGGACTAACGCTCAGGGGCTGGTTAGTTCGATGGGGCCGAATGCGGCGTTGACCAGCGAGTCTCAGGATCGAGCGCGGGAACTGCTGGACAGACTGTGCGGTGTGGATCCCACCTTGGACAACCCCGATCAGTGCGGTTATGTCGATGCCCGCGGTCAGCTCACCTCCTACGGGCGGGGGGTGGTTTTCCACCTGCTGCTTAAGGGCGAGTCGAACGCGGCGATCGCTCGGGTTCTAGGGGTCCATCGCGCCACCATCGGTCGGGAGATCACCCGCAACGGGGGCGGGGACTCCTACCTGCCCCAGCAGGCCCAGCAGCGCGCCGCACAGATGGCCTGCCGTCCGAAGGCGTCCAAGCTCGCCGAGGGCACAGTGCTTCGCCAGCAGGTCGTCGGGTGCTTGAATCGCCGGGACTCTCCGGAGCAGATCAGTGCCCGAATGAAGCTGTTGTTCCCGGATGATGAAGACATGAACGTCAGCCACGAAACGATCTACCAAGCTCTGTACGTGCAGGGCAAAGGGGCGCTACGTCACGAGCTGACCGTGGAGAAAGCGCTGCGCACGGGCCGGACCGGCCGCCGGCCGAACTCAAAGCTTCCCTGCCGTGGCCGCCGCTCCTGGATCGGCGAGGACGCGAAGATCTCCGCCCGACCGGCGGAGGTCGACGACCGGGCAGTGCCCGGGCACTGGGAAGGCGACCTCGTGCTGGGCAAGGCCAACCGGACCGCCCTGATCACCCTCGTCGAGCGCACCAGTCGGTTCGTGCTGATCCGGCGCCTGCCTGAGCGCCACGATGGACACACCGTGGCAGATGCGCTCGTAGAGATGATCAAGGACCTGCCCGAGCAGCTGCGCCGCACGATGACCTGGGACCGCGGCAGCGAGATGAGCGAGCACGCCACGTTCACCATGGCCACCGACACCAAGGTCTACTTCTGCGACCCGTACTCGCCCTGGCAACGCGGCTCGAACGAGAACACCAACGGCCTCATCCGCGACTTCTTCCCCAAAGGAACCGACTTCGCCCAGGTCACCGACGATGAGATCCGCTACGCCCAGGACAACCTCAACGACCGCATACGAAAGACCCTCGGATGGAACACTCCAACCGATACCCTGAACACCTCAATGGGCGTTGCGCTGACCACCTGAACCCAAGCAAGACCAGGCCCGGCGCAGACGGGATTCTCGACCACTCGCCGCGACCCCGCGGCACGCGAGGCGCGTCCGCCTAACTGAAGGCGCGTAGCAGTT
>NZ_JBSHMJ010000082.1:0-4648 GCF_053645265.1 Dietzia sp. NPDC055343
GTATCTGGACAACGCCTTCCGGCTGCTCTCCGGTCTGCTATGAACGGAGACAGGCGGGCCCCGGCGCCGGCTGTGTCGCCGACCCCGGGGCCCGGCCCGGTTCACTGGGTCAGACCACGAGCACGCGCTCGTCGAGCTCGACTCCGCACTCGCGGGCGTTGCCCAGCCTGCGCTCGGTCCGGTCGGAGTAGACGTGGACGTGGTCGCGGGTGCACCACGCCGTGACATACGCGCCCACCGACGGGGCGTGGTCCGCGTCGACGATCACCGCGAACGACTCCATCAGCGAGGTCTGGACGTGCACGATCCGCTCACGGCCGGTCGGCTCGATCAGCACCACGCGGCCGCTGAGGGACCACACGTCGGCGTTCACGGGGGCCTCGGTCGAGAGGTGGAACCGCTCGGGTCGCACGCCGATGGTGACGTCCTGCTCGTCGCCGAGCCTCAGCTCGCCGAACGTGCTGCGACCGCTCTCGGGATCCACCGGGAACAGATTCATCGGCGGGGTGCCCACGAACCCGGCGACGAACAGCGTCTCGGGGCGGCGGTACAGCTCGTCCGGGGTCCCGAACTGCTCGATCCGACCCTTGTTGATCACCGCGATCCGCGAGGCCATCGCCATGGCGTCGGCCTGGTCGTGCGTGACGTTGACCCCGGTCGCACCCACGCTCTGGAGCAGTCCGGCGATCTCCACCCGCAGCCGCGCGTGCAGCTGCGCGTCCAGCCCGGACAGCGGTTCGTCCAGCAGGACGATGCTGCTGCGACGGGCCAGGGCGCGGGCCAGCGCGATGCGCTGGCGCTGACCACCGGACATCGCCCGCGGCTTGCGGTCGAGCAGGTGCTCGACCTGCATCCGGGTGGCGATGTCGACGGCACGGGCATCGGCGTCCGAGCGCGAGAGCTTCTTGCCGTGTCGCAGTCCGAGCGTGATGTTCTCCCGGCACGTCAGGTGCGGGTAGAGGGCGTAGCTCTGGAAGACGATCGCCACATCCCGCTTCTCCGGAGGGATCTGGTTCTGCCGCTCGCCGTCGAAGAGCACCTCGCCCCGGTCGACGGACTCCAGGCCGGACACCACCCGCAGCAGGGTCGACTTTCCCGACCCCGAGGGGCCGAGCACTGCGATGTTCTCGCCCGACTCGACCTCCAGGTCGATGTCGCTCAGGGCGGCGACATCACCGAAGGACTTGGACACTCCTGCGATCCTGATGGCGGTCATCAGCGGTTCCCCTCCACGATGCGGTCGATCTGCACGACGGTCTCGGGCACGACGTCCTCGGTCGGCTCACCTGACTGCAGACGCTGCGCCATGACCTCGATCGTGTCGTAGATCTGGTTGGCCGGGCCGCCCGGGAAGCCCTCGCCCCACTGGCTCAGCTCGTTGTCGAAGGTCCACGCGAACTCCATCGGCGGGGTGGCGGCGTCGCTGGCGAGCAGCTCGTCCCGCGCCTCGGTGTCGACCGGGATGTAGCTGCGCTGGGTGCCCGAGGCCTTCAGGACGGACTCCGGGGTGAACAGCTCGCCGATCAGCTCCTGCGAATATGCGGCGCGGCACGGGTCGTCGGAGAGCACCATGTAGCCGTTGCCGCCGGCCGGCAGCGCGCGGTCGGTGGTGCCGTCGACGCTGGGCAGTTTGATGGGCATCCACTCGAACTCGTCGCCCAGGCCCTGCTCGATCGCCACGATGGTCGAGGTGGTGATCATCGCGAACGGCAGCGTGCCGGTGTTGAACTGGTCGACGGCCTGGGTGGAGTCGGCGATGCCGGCCTCGAGTCCGCGCTGGCCGAGCTGCGACCAGATGTCGAGCGCGGCGATGCCATCCTCGTCACCGAAGGCCGCGGTGCCGTCCTCGTTCGCCAGCGTCGCCCCCGAGTTCTGGAGCAGGCCCTGGGTGAACCACTCCGGCAGGCCGGACGGCGCGATCGACACGGACGGCTCGCCGGTGTGGTCGGTGACCTGCTGGGCCACCTCGAGCAGTTCGTCGTAGGTGGTGATGTCCTCGGCCTGACCGGCGCCCGCCTCGTCGAGCAGGGTCTGGTTGACGGCCATCACCGGGGCCGAGATCTGGGCGGGCGCCACGTAGGTCGTGCCGTCCTTGACGGTGCCCGCGCCGAGGAACTGGGTCTGGTAGGTCTCCGGCAGCGAGTCGGTGTCGAAGGGGACCGGGTCGTAGGTGTCGACCCAGAACTGCATCTGGCCGAGTCCGGTCATGATCACGTCGGGCCGGTTGCCCACCGCGATGTCGGCGACGATCTGCTGGGTGAGCTCCTCGTACGCGGTGGACGCGGCCGGGGTGCCCTCGATCGACAGCCCGGGGTAGCGGCTCTCCATGGCCTCGACGGCCACCGGCATCGAGTTCTCCGCGAGCGAGTTGTAGGCGACGTTGATGGTCATCCCGTCGGGACTGCACTCGGCGACGTCGGCGGCCTGGGCCACCTCCCTGCCGTCGGCCGGCTGGTCACCGGCGCCGCCGCCACCACAGGCGGCGAGCAGGAGGGCGAGGGCGGCGGCGGAACCGCCGACGAGGGCCGGGCGTGCGTTCTTCATGGGTGTCTTCTCTCTTCTGGGCGAGGTACGGAATCGGTGGTCGGCGGGGGACTGGTCCGTGTGGGGGTCCGGCGGATGCGGCCGGCCGTCGGGGCGGGTCATCCGGTGATCTCGGTGCCGCTCATGCCGCGGACGAAGTGCTTCTGGGCGAGCAGGAAGATCAGGACGATGGGCAGGGTGACGATCGCGGCGCCGGCCGCGAGCGCGGGGTAGTCGGCCCCGGAGTCCACGTCCTGGAAGATCGCCAGCGCCAGCGGCGGGGTGTGGATGTCCGGGCTGCGGGCCACGAGCAGCGGCCACATGTAGTCGTTCCAGTGGACGAAGACCGAGTACACGCTGAACGCGGCGATCCCCGGCTTGGCCATGGGTGCGACGATGCTGACCATCGTGCGCACCGGGCCGAGCCCGTCCATCGCGCACGCCTCCAGCAGCTGCGGCGGGACCGACATCATCTGGTTGCGGATCATGAACGTGCCGAGCACCGAGGTGGCGAACGGCAGGATCAGCGCGGTCAGGGTGTCCGCCAGACCCACCTGGTTGAGGCCGATGAACAGCGGGATCATGGTGACCTGGCCGGGGATGAGCAGGCAGAGCATGACGAACGCGAACACTCCGCCGGTCCACCTCCTGCGGTACACCGTCAGGGCGTACGCGGCCGGGATGACGGTGAGCAGCTGGAGGGCGAGGATGCCGAAGCTCACGATCAGCCCGACCGTGATCGCCTGGCCGAGCCCGGCCTCCTGCCAGGCCCGGACGTACGGCTCGAAGGTCAGCGACTGCGGCAACAGGCTGAAGCCCTCGCCGAACACCTCGTCGTGCTGCGAGACCGAGGTGCGCAGCATCCAGTAGAACGGGAACAGCGAGATCAGCAGGGCCAGCGCGAGAACGATCCACTTGGCCGCGGTGCGGGCCAGTGCCGCTGCGTCCGCGCGGATTTGACCGGCGTTCGCGTCTTCCTCCGATGGGGAGGGCGCGGTCTGCGAGCCGGCGCGCGGGGGTGAGGTCACGGTCATCGGTCGTCCTTCTTTCCGGCGAGGATCCGGCGCTGCCACAGCCCCACGGCCACCAGCGCCACGACCATGAGGAACGACATGGCCGAGGCCCCGCCGAGGTCGAAGTACTGGAAGCCCAGGCGCCAGGCGTGGGTGAGGATGAGTTCGGAGGAGTACTGGGGGCCGCCGTCGGTCATCACGCGGACCGTGTCGAAGGCCTGGATGGACTGCAGGACCGCCATCACCACGGCAAACACGACGGTCGGCTTCATGACCGGCAGGATGATGCGGGTCAGCTGGGTGATCGGGCTGATGCCCTCCATGCGTGCGGCCTCCAGCATCGTCCCGGGCACGGTGGCCAGGCCGGCGAAGAAGATCATCATGGTGAACGACGCGGTCCGCCACACGCCGACGAGCATCACGGTGGTCAGCGCGTAGTCGGTGCTGCCGAGCCAGTTGATCGGCGCGATGCCGAACAGTCCGATCAGCTGGTTCGCGGCGCCACCGCGGACATCGAAGATGTAGGTGAACACCACCGCCATCGCCACGAGGTTCGCGGTCATCGGCAGGAACAGCAGCGTCCGCACCAGTGCCCGGCCGCGCACGATCGAGTTGGCGAGCATCGCCAGGAGCAGACCCAGCGCCAGGCTCGGAACGATCGTGCCGACCGAGTAGACGAGGGTGTTGACGATCGCGCGTTGGGAGTGCGGGTCGGTGAAGATGCGCTCATAGTTCGCGGTGCCGACGAAGGTCCAGGTCCCGCCTGCGAGCGGGATGTGGAACCAGCTGCCGATGAAGGTCAGCGCGGCGGGGAAGAACACGAACAGGAACGCCAGCAACGCCATCGGGGTGACGAACAACAGCGGGGCGCGGCGCCGCCACTGCTCGTCGCGGCGCGAGCGCGCGGGTGTCGCGGTGGCGGTCACAGCAGGTCCTCCTTGGGCAGGGCGATGACGCGGCCGTCCACGTCGACGCCCACGAGCAGGTCGCCGGCGTCGGCCAGCGGCGCGGCCAGTGGCGCGTCATGCGCGACGGTGCGGGTGAGCGAGCCGTCGAGCGCGTAGGTGCGGATCGCGCCGTCGAGGCACGGCAGCACCAGACGGTCGCCGGTC
>NZ_JBSHMJ010000083.1:0-4627 GCF_053645265.1 Dietzia sp. NPDC055343
GCTCCAGCTCGTCGGCCATCGCCTGACGAGCCCTCGCGCGTGCGGTTTGTGAACGTGAATCAGTCTTGGTAGCCGCCATGTGATCGACCCTATTGGTCCACCCATCGCCGCCGCAATGCCCAACCACCATGCCGCCGTCATCGTCGCGCCGTCCTGGTCCCCGATGGCCGCACCACATCTAGCACTGGCCGTGCTAGATCATCCTCGCTGTCGCTTGCCACAAACTGCCACACACAGTAGGCACTATTAGTGAGATCGGGAAGGCACTGGTCACGGCGTCGCGCGACGCGACGCGTAGACGTCGCCTTTCAACACGCCTACGCTGGAGCGCATGATGACCCTCCGAGCGGTACATGCAGGTACTGGATACCAGTACCTGCTGCGCTCGGTGGCCACCAACGACGCCGACCCCGAGGGCAAGTCCTTGTCGGACTACTACGCGGCGAAAGGCACCCCGCCTGGGCGTTGGATCGGCTCCGGCCTCACCGGTCTGAACTCTGAGGCAACCACGTCCGGGGCCACCGTCACGGAATCGCAGATGGCTGCGCTCTACGGCGAAGGTTTGCACCCGGACACCGACGAGAAGATGCTCGCCGGAACATCACTGTCTGACTGCAAACTCGGACGATCCTTCCCGGTCTTCACCGGAACCTCCGAGGTTCTGGCCGCACTATCTGCTGCCGAGAAGCAGTTCCTGTCAACCGAGAAAAGGCGACCCACTGTGCAGGAGCGGGCGCAGCTGGCCGAGCAGATAGGTCGCCCGTTCTACACCGAGAAGTTCGGCTACGAACACGCCTCCGGCAAAGACATCGTTGCCTGGATCAACCGTGAACGCGACCAGGTAAAGCAAGCAGTCGCCGGGTTCGACTTCACCTTCTCTCCGGTGAAAAGTGTCAGCGTTCTGTGGGCGCTGGCAGACGAACAGACGTCCGCGAGAGTGGCGGCACTGCACCACGAAGCCGTGGCCGAGGCACTGTCCTGGGCAGAGGACAACGCCATCTACACCCGCGTCGGTGTCAAAGGAATCCAGCAGGTCAAAACCCGGGGACTCATCGCCTCGGAGTTCACCCATTTTGATACCCGAGGAGGCGACCCGGACCTGCACTCCCACGTCCTAGTCGCCAACAAAGTGCAAGGCCCCGACGGACGATGGTTGAGCCTGGATTCACGGGCAATCCACCAGATGCACCAAGCGATCTCGGCCCGCTACGATGCGATCCTGCACGACAAGCTCACCCGCCAGATGGGTGTCGAGTTCGAGGCCCACTACCCACACCGGGATAAGGCTCCGATTTGGGAAATCGCCGGGATTGACCGCCGACTCATCGACGCATTCTCATCCCGCCGCACCCTCGCCAGACCTGTTTACGACCGCCTAGTTGCCGAGTTTGTCGACACCCACGGGCGCCCACCTTCGCAACGTGCTGCCTACGCTCTGTGGCAGAAGGCGATCCTGGACACTCGTGACGCCAAGAAGCCCGCGCAGTCCCTTGACGAACTCCGCAACGCGTGGCGACAGTCCGCTCAAGAGCGCGTGGGAGCCGAAGCAGTCGAGGCCATCACCGAGCGCGTGACCGCCTCCGATACCGAAACAGAGCGACCGGTATTTGACGTCCAGGAGCACAGCCAGCTGGTGGCTCGGCAGGCCATCTCACGGGTGACCCAGATGCGTGCACAGTTCCGCGCCTCACACGTGGACACCGCCGTATCCACCGCACTCAAGGGCTACCGCTTTACCACCGACGAGGAGCTGAATCGAGCCCACGCCGCTGTGCTGGAGTACGCCATGGAAAGCATTGCGGTGCCCCTGACACCACCGGAACCACTGACTCTGCCGGCGCAGTTGATGACTGAGCAAGACAGGGGAATTGACCGGCACGCCAACAGCGAAAAGTTCACCACCGACGCCGTCCTCGACGCCGAAACCGCTGTCCTTGACGCTGCCCAAACCCCGGTCGCAGTGTTCGCCACCGACGCCGCACTTGATGCTGCCGAGCAGGCCCACCTCGCGGCCACCGGGTGGAGCCTGAACCCCGGCCAGCACGCTCTGGCACAGCACCTGCTCACCGTCGGAACACTCGTGGCCGCAGGGGTCGGGCCGGCCGGCACCGGCAAGACCGCCTCGATGAAGATCGTGGCCGATACCTGGCAAGAAACAGGACGGAAGGCGATCGGGCTGGCTCCCTCTGCCGCCGCCGCCAGCGTGCTGTCAGAAGACATCCACGCCCCCGCCCACACCATCGACTCACTGACCTTCACCTGGCGAGGACTCCACCCCAACCAGCCCGGACAAACCCTGTCGGCACTGCCGGTACAGATCAACCCCGGCGACATGCTCCTGGTCGATGAAGCCGGAATGGCCAGCACCGAGAACCTCGCCGCACTGACCGAGATCGCCGCCGAATCCGGGGCAGTCGTGCGACTGATCGGCGACCCGTACCAGCTGTCCGCGGTCAACTCCGGCGGCATCTTCGCGGAAGTGTGCCGCACCCCCGGCACCGTAGAGCTCGACCAGGTCATGCGCATGGGAGCAGACACCCAGCAAGCAGAAGCAACACTGGGGCTTCGTGTCGGCGACACCGATGCCCTCGAGCTATACCAAGGCCGCGACTGGATCAGTGGTGGACACCGAGAGTCCATGCTCACCGACGCCGTGCAGGCCTACCTCGCCGACCGCGACGCCGGCCGCAAGTCACTGATCATCGCCTCCCGCAACGACGACGTCGACACCCTCAACGAAGTCATCCGCGCACAACGCATCGCAGAAGGCCTCGTCGACGACACCCGCACCACCACCGTCTCCCGCTCAGACTCCGTCGGCGTCGGAGACACCGTCATCGCCCGCAAGAACTCGAAGCTCTACACCACAGACAGCAAATACCTCGGGCGGGTCATCAACGGCCAACTCTTCACCGTCACCGACCTCGCCGACGACGGCACACTCGCCGTACGCGACATCAACACCGGCCAGGACATGCTCATCCCCGCCGACTACGCCGGCACCAACATGCACCTGGGCTACGCGGCCACCATCCACCGCGCCCAAGGCTCCACCGTGGATACCACCCACGCCGTCATCGACACTGGCGTCGATCGGGCCGGCCTGTACGTCGCCATGACCCGAGGCAAGAAAGAGAACCGCGTCTACACGGTCTGCGAACCCGACCTCGACCTCTCCGCCGAAGACGGACACATGCACTCCGCCGGCGACCGCCCCGCACCAACCGCCCAAGAAGTGCTGTCCACGGTCCTGGCCCGCGACACCCGCCACACCTCGGCCATCGAAACCCTGCGGCAGGAATACACCGACGCCACCGACCCCGCACGCCTCGAACAGCTCTACCGGCACGGCGCGGACCTTGCCGCCAGAACCTTCACCGCAGCCACCCTGCCCGAGTACATCGACGCTCTCCCGCGGGCTTACGCCCACCAGATTGATGCTGATCCCGAGCTGCGCACCGAGATTGCGCACGCCTGGACCGAAGCGGCACTGGCAGGCCTGGACCCCCGAGAAATGTGGGCCCAGGCCACCGACACCCTCGACACCGCGAAATCCGCTGGCGCAGTCATCGCCCATCGAATCCGACACGTGACCCGCGAGGTCGGTGAGAAGCTCGAACTGCCCACTCCCCCACCAGAAACCACCACCGGTGACCCGGAACTGGCCACGTGGCTGACCGACACTCGCCACACGCTCACCACCGCGCCGGCCGAGTCTCCTGCCGCCACCGTGAGCGACTTCACCGCGTCCTACCTCGCCCACCGAGCCGCCGAACGAGAGCACGGCCCGGACACCCACACGGCAAGCCCATCGGCGTGGGGGCCTGTCACCGACTCCTCCCCCGACCTGTGGTGACAGCCCTGTTGTGAGCCGGCGGCCATCTGAGATGTCAGGCAGCAGTGGCGGCCCATTGGTGGGGTCGGCCAGTACGTCAGGGGCGGGAATGGGCTGCGCTGGCCGCGGCAATCAGCCTCTCTGTACGGTGCGAGCATCTCGCCAAGGGTTAGGCATGGCCAGATTCTTTGAATAGATGGGTGCGCGAGGTGGCGTCCCAGGTCAACATTCCCAGCTCGTGCAGCACCTTCAGGGACGCCAGCACGTCGCTAGCACTGGCTTGGTCATCGCCAACGAGATCGAGCGGCGTGATCGAGTGCGCGGCTCCGTCAACATCACGCAGATGCAGCGGGTGCGACAGCAGCATCTCCAGCAGCACCTCCTCAGTCAGGGACGGCACCACCTTTTGGATCGTTGCCACGACCTCGGACATCTGCCAGGCCGGGTACGGCAACGGCAAGTACAGCGCTTGAGACGGCGCTACCGTCGACGTTGTCGACGCTCGGGGGTCCACCCGGTTTCGGGACCGAGTGTTCTTGGTCTTTCTGCCTTTCGATTTAGGCATGTGCTCCCTTGGTGGTGGTTATCGTAATCAACAACCACTAGATGCTACTCATAGTCTGTAGACCGATAGTGTTCATCGGGTGAATGTGAAGGCATGCTTTGCGATGCCGACCTGCTCACCCAGTTCGGCACCCGTGTCCGCACCGCACGCGCAGGTACCGGACTGTCACAAGAGGCGTTGGCGGAAGCGTGCGGTCTACACCGCACCTACGTTGGCTCGGTCGAACG
>NZ_JBSHMJ010000084.1:0-4424 GCF_053645265.1 Dietzia sp. NPDC055343
TAGTGAGACGCGGGTAGGTGGCCGAAGGCCCAGGAAAACGACTCAAAACCGGCCACCGTCCTGGGCGGTGTCGAGTGTCTTAAAATACTGTAGGTAGATGGGACGATTGGTTTTAGCCGCGGCACTGGGGCCCAGGAGGGCGAACGTGTGCCCGCACGAGATCGCGATGGACGATCGCACAGGCGCTTGCTCGCCGTTTCTGCCCGCCCATCAAGCGACGCTGGCTGACCGTGGCGAGGACAGCGCGGCCGCGAATGCCAGGCCAAGAGCCGGCGCAGCGAGCACCGCGGCTACGAGAATGCCGAACACCTCGTGCACCAGATAGAGCAGCGGAGGAGCTGCAGCGAAAAGCGTGGCAAATGCTGCGGCGGGCTTGGCCAGGTTTCTTGTGGGCCATGCGCCGATGCCTGCGGAGAGGGAGGCGATGAGGTAGGCCATTCCGGCGCCGAGCACCCACGCCTTGTCCTCGGTGTCAGGTTGGGTACCGACTACGAGGAATGCCACTGCGGGGACGACGAACCACGCTGCTGCAACGCCGAGCATCGACCGGCCGAGACGAAGCCTTGCGGGCGGAAATCCTCGACCGGAGCCCCACCACACCGCCAGAGCAAAAATGACGACGGTAGACAGTGCCCACGAAGTGGCACCGGGCACCGCGCATCCCAGCCCATCTGGTGTGACGCCGTAGGCAGCGCGGTACTGCTCGTGGATCCGTTGACAGACGTCGGCTCCGGCTAGAGCTCCGGGGATTACCCCGAGGAACCACGCCAGGAGTCCGAGAACGGCGAGCTGGCCCCAATGCGCCGCAAGAGAGTCCTGCGGCAGCTCTTCAGCCATTGCTTCTCCTCGTTGTCCTTCTTATTGTCCCGACGCCCCCGGCCAGCGACGTCGGCGTGGCGACGATCGGGTCGGGCAGTCGTGTGTGACGGGGGCGTACGCCCTCGGGCCGACGCGCAGCCGTGCTCGCCAGCCGGTGCCGAGATCCGAGGGGAGATCGGTGTCAGATGTCGCCGCGGGCGAAGCCCGAGATCAGTGAGGGGGTGGCCGAGTCGAATCCGGCGATATCCAGCATTCCCGCGTCGGTGGGGTCGGCGATGGTGAACTCGGTGGCGGTCATGCCCACCACGATCAGCTGCGCCTGTGGATTGATCTCGCGTCGGTACTGCTGCAGCGCTTGATGTGGGTGGATTCGTCCGGCCCACGTCTCGTTGTCGGTATACACGGTGAAGACGTCGACCTCCACGCGGTTTTCCAGGGCCCACGTCATGGGTAGTGCGCAATCGGTCCTCCCGAAGGGCAGGTCACTGACTGCGCGAAGTGCATCGTCGAGGCGTTGGCGTGGACTGATGGGCAACTCACTGAGCCCGGTGTGTGCGCGGGCGAACCAGGTCTGCGGGCCGGTGAACCCCACGACGTGGTGGTCCGGTTCGGTTGCGGCCGTAACCAGGGCCAGTGCTGTGGAGGCTTCCCGGGCCGAGAGCGGCATTCCCGAGATGGGGGCCGTCATCGAACCGGAGACGTCCAATGCCAGCAGGTGACGTGTGTTTGAGGGTTCTACCGCCTCGAACGCTGCGTAGAAGGCGGCGTCGAGGGCGTCGACGATAGGCGCCGACGGCGACCATTCGCTCTCGCCGCGGGCGCTGCGGCCTGAGGCGTAGGTGCGTTGCGCGAGCAGAACAGAGATCGGGTGCACGCGAGCACGGGTGAGCCGGTCGACGTCGGTCAGTTGCGCGGCGACCGCAGCGGTACGAGAGCCCATCGGTGTGAGCAGGCCCAGTCGGGTCAACCGGGGGAGCTGGCGAAGCAGCGCCGTCTGCGGCACCCCGGCATCAAGTAGCGCCTCCCAGGTCTCGGGCCGACCCAGCGCCGAGTCAGGCAACATCTCCCAGGACAAGCCGTATTCACGGACAAGGGCGGGGATATCAGCGCCAGCGTGTTGAGCGCGTTCGAATCCTTCGACGATCGCCGGTACGGCATCGACGGTGCCGCGGACGATGTAGTCGAACAGTCCACGACGTTCGGCGTCCCCGGTGACAGGGTGGGCAAGGCGCAACAGATCACGGTGCGTCCATCCATGCCGCTGCCGGTACTTTATTGCCTGGTAGGCGACCTGGTCGACCGCAGGGGTGAGGTACCAGTTGCCCACCGCTCGGCGAAGACCACGCCCCCACCCGCGGAACTGCTCAACGTAGCCAGCGAACAGGAACAGATGCGTGCCGGTGCGCGCCACGTCCGGCAGTGCCTCAAGGGCTGCCGCGCGGCCGGTGTCATCGCCCAGGGAGGCCGCGGCCGCCAGAGCAAATAGTGCCGGGTTCTGCCTCGGAGCTCGCCCGGCCTGCGAGATCGCCACAATCTCCCGGACCAGATCAAGTGGCCGGTTGCGGGCAAAATCCACTACTAAATCGGCGTTGTCTTTGGTCAGGTCCCGAGCCGAGGCGTAGTAGGTGCCCCCCTCGGTGCCCAGAACCAGGAACCGCCGCAACCGAATCTCGGGAGTGACGGTGAACGCGAACCCGCCAGCACTGTTGCGGGCCTGCCGAGGATCGGCCTTGTCCTGCTGCGCGGTCCGTCTGAAGTTGAAGCCGGAAAGGATGTCCATCCGAGACCTCCATTGCCTGGCGTGGTGTTAAGGGATGCGGGCGTGTGATCTCCCACCGGACTTTTACAGAAGGTAACCGATGAAATCCGGCCCGCATCCCTAAGACCTGCAAAGGCAGGATGATCGCGCTGGTCTATCGATCAGGCCACCCCACCGTGTTGGCCCGGCGCCGAAATGCTGACCCCAGACCTTCCCCCTTATGTTAACGCCCCATGGTCCTCGGGTCGGGCTTTCCTGCCCGACCTGACTACCCATCGGGTCGGCCGCCTACGCCCGGGGCAGTAGGTGGGCCTGGTTGCGTCCCGCCGGGGCGAGCAGGGTGATCGGTGCGCTCGCCGGCGGCGGGCGCGGTCTTGGTCCTTCCGGGGCGCCGGTGGCTGGGTGGGGTCTCACCACTGGGTTCGACACCCAGAGACCGCAGAGAGCGAGAACGAGCCTGATTGATGGTGAAGCTGGATCTCGACGGTGTTGCCTTCGTCATCGGCGAAGACGTGCCGTCGGGTGCCCGATATAGTGCTCATCGACTCGCGGGTGTAACCGTGGGCGTTAGCGGCAGAGCGCGCGACGGCGACGGCGACATCCCAGTCCTGAGACAATACCGACGGGAGCCCCCGTTCTCCGATGTCGTATTGCTGGCCGGTGGACCCACCCTGGCCACGGCACGTGGTGAACCGGGCCTGCGTGCGCCGAGTCCAGCCCCCCACCGGCCTGCGTCACGAGTGCGTCCTCAACGTCGGCGCCGACCGCGTCAAGAGAGCTCGTCGTGCGCTCGGCCAGCGATGCCGGCGCCCACGGCAGTCCAGTTGTGCAGGAACTGGTCACCAGCAGGCATGACACCGCCCATGCGAGCGCTCCCACACCCCGGTACTTCATCGCGTTATCGTCGCATGGGCCCGCAAGATGTGGCTCGGGATCTATGCTGGACCGATGAGTGCCTGGTCTTATTGCGAGGGCGAGGGCTGGCTGGTCGCATGACACAACCGCGTCGCGGTCCGATCGTAAAGATTTTAGCGGTCATCGTCTTGGTCGCGGTTGGGTTAAGTGCTGGGAGTACTTGGGTCCGGGAACACGAATTGTGTGGCCACACTTGGGCGGGGCCGGGCGAGGATGGCAGGGACGGTGCGTTGAGGGTCGACCGTGCGAGCGGACAGCCCTGGTTGGAGGATGCACGCCCGCCGGCCCCACCCGTCGATACGGTTCGTTTCACGAGCGCTCCGCCGACCGCTCGGTTCGAAGTAATCGAACCGATTTCATGGACGCCCGTGCAGGGAGCCGAAGTCATCTTGGCTGCAAACGTCTCGAGCAGCCGAGGGGAATTCGTCACGACAGTTTACGAGGACCCGGATATGGTCCGGATCGACCTTCGCCGAATGTCTGACGGTTTGATCTGTGATGCAGCATCCTCTGCGCAGAACCAGAGGCTCGAGTTCCGGGTTAGCTTGTTGGGAGCCGTCGGGTACCGAGAAGTACTTCGAGCGGGTCCCGGCAGATAGCTGGCCGCGCCGGTGGACTAGTTTGCAAGGCCAACTTTGGTGGACGAGGGGTGGCCTTCCGCGATCGCAGCGTTGCCCCGGCATCCTTAGCTTTACAGAACGTCGAATTACCGGATGTCGCCCCCTGTGGGCGTCGCCGTTGTCGTGTCGGAGCCCTTCGGTGGTAGACGCGGCGCGGGACTCGGGGCCTGGGCCGGGTGCTCCACGACCGTGGTCGCCATTGTGGAATCAGCTGTTTCGTGGCTGTGCAGCCGTACCGTGAGTGATGTGAGTGTCGATTACGCGCAGTGGTCTAATTCTCGGCGGCGACGTCGGTTTCTCGCGGTCGATAC
>NZ_JBSHMJ010000085.1:0-4349 GCF_053645265.1 Dietzia sp. NPDC055343
GCGTCAGTCGATCTCGCAGGTCGCCAGGTCGACGTTGCGGGTGCGCCCGTCGACGGTGACGGTGAGTTTTCCGCCGGTGCTGACGATACGGGTGGCCCCCGGCACGTCGGCGGTGCACACCTCGGCCCCGCTGAGGGCACTCACGACGAGACGCGGCTGTCCTTCCACCTCGTCGAGCCGGGCGAACGCCGTGCCCACATTGATGGGCTCATCACCGACATTCGCTCGCACCGTTGTGGCGGTGGTGTTCGTCCCGCCCGGAGTCGCGGCGCCCGTCGTCATGGGAGGACTGACCGTCACCTTGATGGTGGGTGAGGGCTTCGAGGTGGTCGAAATGGGCTGTGAGGTAGCCCTGCGGGTCACCGTAACCGCTGTGCTTGACGACGACGCTTCCGTCGCCGGGGCCGGTGTGGTCTCGTCGCTAAGTGTCATCGCACTTGGTTCGGTGGGGCTGGGCATCGGCTCGGTCAGCGGGGTCTGGCCGGCCGGGGTCTGCTCGAGCTCAGTGGCCGGCAGCTCGGCCAGCGGGGCGTCCTCCGGTAGTGGCTCAAGCAGTTCCTCGGAATTCAGCCGGTCCATGAGAGAGTTAAGCGGTCCACCATCGAGCGTTAGTTCTCCCGTCAATTGCGGCACATAACCCGGCGGATAGCCAGATCCAGAAGCTGCGCCATCGCAATTGATCCCATAGACAGTTGGCTGACGAACCTTATGGCCTCGCCACTCATTCGACGTTTCGCCAGTTAACCGATTAACAGAATAGACGCGAGCGACATACTCCCAGCCTGTCTGGTGGCTCATCCCATTCGAGTTGCCACTGATGACTGGGAATGAAATGTTCGCACCGACTTGGACACTAGACGCGTCGAGAGTGTAAGCATAAGGGATTTGTCCGTTCAATTGAACTACCAGAACCCTATAGTCGAAAGCCGCGTTAAGGTGTGTGACACCTAGAACAAAACCTCGTTGTCGAACTGCAAGATACCAGCCATCTTCGACTCCATCCGTGCACGACACCGCTGACGGCCCAGGCAGCACGTTCCCCGTCGCCAGGTCCTGCGAACTCGCACTCGCGGTGTCCGTCAGCGCGGCGTTGGTGAAGGTTGCCTGGGAGAATCCGACGGCACCGAGTCCAAGGGCACATGCGAGCATCGCAGCGGCGATCCTGGGTTTGCGAGATGCGTCAGCCATAGCTGGGCTCCTTACTTCTTGTCGGACTCCCGAGCGTTCTCGACGGCCCGAACGCCAACATCATCAGTGCTCCAGCGAGCAGACCGGCCAAGAAAATTGCGGTTTTGCTGGACATCCACGCCGCCGCGTAGCCGATTCCCGGAAGATGAGCGAACACACGTTGGACCTCAGTGACCACGTAGGGGTTCGGGTCGGCAACCGGATTAGCGTCGCCTTGGAGAACAACACTCGCTGCACTACCTCCGGCCTCGGAGATCGATACAACCCGATGGGTGATGGATGTGCCGCGCTCGTCGTTGATAGTGATGATGTCGCCGACTCGAATCTCGGAGGCACCGATTGTCTTGGCTAACGCCAACGACCCAGTGGTGATCTCTGGAGCCATGGATCCGGAGCGGAAGATCAATGGACTGATTCCGAAGAGCATCGAGGCCGCAGCAAGCGCCATGCAGACGACACCTGCAATCGCTCCGATGTTGAGCGCGGTGTTTCCCCACCGCGGCCGCAGTCCACTGCGCGCGGTGGTAGCGCCCGCCACGGTCTCGTCCTGCTTTGTTGTGTCCATCGTCATTCCGTAGCCGTAAACTCGACGATCGCCTTCACTGCCTGATTCGACACAGTCTTGGAGACCGCATTCGATAATTGAGCTTCGAAGCAAAGGGTTTCCGCTCCTTCGACGGAGAGGGGCCGCGCGGACGTCACTAGGTCCCGTGCAGATCCCACCTGCAGAGTGGCTGAGCCAATCGCCGTGCCGTTGGTGCATTTGTTCGCGCTCACCGATGCCCCAGAGAAGGCCTTCAACGTCATGTACGGCGCAAGAGCATGGTCGCCGCTTGAGTTGACCTTTGCGGTGTAGTTGAAAGTGACCCCGCCCTTGTTCTGCACGATCAATGTGGATGCGACGGTGTCGCCCGGCATCATCCCAGAGGCTGTCAGAGGCCAGTTGTAAGACTTCGAGCCATTCACCTGCAAGTCGAGGGACGCCCCCACGCTGAAGGTGCCCGTCGTCATGGTCGCGGTGTCAGTCCAGTACGCCATGGTGCCTACGGCTCCGAGCCCGAACACCATGCCGAGAGACGCGACGGCTCGGGCGCGCGTCCAGATGGACTCACGCCAGCGACTATGACTACGAGTTGACATCGTCGGCTCCCTCCTCCATACCAGTAGCATCGGCTTCCAGCTCCTCCACACCTCGACCGGACTTTTTCTCTCGCGACCGGTCCCGCAAGCCACTGCCGAACATCCAGACGGCGTAGATGATCAGACCTCCCGCTACGGCGGTGATCGCCACGGCCCGCGTCTCACCGGTGAGCAGGACATTTACCCGTCCAAGGTGGGGCACCGAATACCACAGCTTTCCGCGCACCTGTTCGGACACAAGCGCCCAGTCGTCGACGGTGTTATTAGCGTCGCCTTGAGTCTGAATGCGCATTTGGCCGGCGCCGTCGAAGAAGATGCCGGTGATCCGGTGAGTGACCACTGCCGGGTTACCGGAATAGGGCTGGAAAGTGACGACATCACCGGTGGACAACTGGTCGGCGGGGGTTGGCCGGACGACGACTAGTGCGCCGGGTGCGATTCCTGGTTCCATCGACCCGGTGAGCACTGTGTACGCATGGGCGCCAGTCGCCCGGGGTATCACCACCAGTGCCAGCAGAATGAAACCGAGCACCAAGAGCAGCAACCAGCCGCCGATTGTGCGCGCCCACCAAACCCACGAAGTGTCGTCGGCGTTGCCATCGGCTCGCGGGTCCGCCTTCTGATGAGCGCCACACGCTCGGGTGTCCTGCGTAGTCACGGTCATCACCTGCTCACGAGTGCCCGGAAGGTGAAAGCTGCCGTGCCTGCCTGCCCCGCTACGGCTCCGTTGTCGAGCGACGCCACCAGACAGAGCATTGTCGACGCGCCGTCCGCCACAGAAATCGGCTTCGTAGTGGACGCGCCGTCCATCGCACCGTTGTAGATGTCGCCGGTGACACCGGTGGTGCACCCCTGGGCATCGTCAACGCGGGCGATAACGAGGCGGAGCGGTGGCGCAGTGGTCGCCATAGCTTGTGGAGTCACAACGACCGATT
Organism: Dietzia sp. NPDC055343; assembly: GCF_053645265.1. Taxonomy (NCBI): domain Bacteria; kingdom Bacillati; phylum Actinomycetota; class Actinomycetes; order Mycobacteriales; family Dietziaceae; genus Dietzia; species Dietzia sp. NPDC055343. Next base: position 3,264 of record NZ_JBSHMJ010000085.1, read on the forward strand.
CGACGGTGTAGGACATCGGCACATTGCCCGAGTTGAACACTTCGAGCGGCTTCGCGACCGCACTGCTCGAGGTCATGTTCTCTCGCCCGAAATCGGATAACTCATACATTTGGTCACCAAAATTGCCTGACGAGATATCGAGGCGTCCGGCGTTGAGAGTCGGCCCGTTGCTCGCGGGCGCAGACGCCCGCCAGGCGGCGCCGGTTGCCACGACTGAGGAGAATCCCAGTGCGACAACCGACGCCCCTACGAGCGCCCACGTGATGTGGGACTTCATAGATCCGCCTTACGCCGTGGCGGGGGCGGTCTGCTTGAGCACGACGCCCACGTTCGAAAGTGAAGCCTTGCCGTCCATGCCCGCCTGGTTGCCCACGCCAATCTTCGGGTCGAAGGTGACGGGAGTTTCGACGGTGATGGTTCCGCTGTCGGTCTCACTGAGATTTTCGAGGTCGACACCCGCCGCCCCCGTGACTGTGGCGGCGCCCACCTGCAGTTCAGCGGCAAGACCGGATGGCGTGCCAACATCGCTGACCCCGGCGGTACCGGTCAGCTCAGCTTCTGCCCTGAGGTTGGTGCCCTTTATGTCGAGCGTGTAGTCAGCGACGTACACCACAACGTCACCGGGAACGATCGTCTCGCCAGCACCTACCACTGCACCCGCAGCAGTCTCCCAATGCCAGGCGCCTGTGTCCTCTACCTGTGAGATTCGCAGGTGACCGGCGGTCACCTCACCCCCGGGAACGGCATCACCCGACGAACTCCACGCCGCGTAGGTACCCGCACCGCCCGCGAGGAGCACTGCAGCCGCGCCAGCGGCGAGTGCACCCTTGGTTGTCTTCTTCATAGATGTTCCTTCGAGCTGGACACCGCGGTCGCGGCGTCGAGTGGAATCACGGCCGCGGCGCGGACTCGTGCAGCTGGCCGCACGCGCGGCCTCTCGATACCCGGGCGACTGCCCCGGGCATCGAAGTCTTGGCGGTATCCATCAGGACCCGACCCGGATGTAGGAGCTCCCGAGCTGGAGGAGCCCGTCGACGGAGCCGAGTGGTTTCGCGGCGGACTGCCCCGGGGCGGAGGAGCCCACGC
>NZ_JBSHMJ010000086.1:0-4297 GCF_053645265.1 Dietzia sp. NPDC055343
GTCGTGGGTCGGGCGCGCGCCCTGATCAGGCGACGTACCGGGCGTCGGAGACCGGGTCGAGGACGAAGTCGTAGGTGACCTCGTCGACACCGGCCGCGTTCGGCTTCGGATCCAGGGTGAGCTCGGGCTTGACGGCGCCGGCGACGTCGTCGTCGACCCACTGACCGCCCTGGAAGTAGAGCTGCGTGGTGATGAGTCGCTTGCCCGGGGCGGTGACCTTGAGGTGCAGGTGCGCGGGACGCCACGGGTGGCCGTCGTAGCTGGCGATGAACTCGCCGGTCGGCCCGTCGTGGGGGATCTGGTACGGCGCGGGCTGGATCGTGGTGATCTCATAGTTGCCCTCGGCGTCGGTGGAGAAGGTGGCGCGCAGGTTCCACTCGGGAATGCCCATGCCGTCGTCGAACTGCGAGTAGTAGCCGTCGGAGTCGGCGTGCCAGAGCTCGACGCTCGCACCCTCGATGCCCTTACCGTCCAGGTCACGGACCTGGCCCTTGAACACCAGCGCGGTGCCCTTCTCGTCCTCGCGCATGGGCATGGTGCCCTTCGAGCCGAGGTTCGGGGCGCCCGGCACGTAGTAGGGACCCTCGATCGAACCCTTGGTGCCGGTGAAGATCCGGCTGTTGGAGTCCTCGATGAAATGCTCCAGGAAAACATCGAGCCACAGCGGCCACTCGCCGCCCTCGCCGACCTCGATGAGCCACTGCTTGAGGACGCGGTACTCGGCGTAGGTGACCTCGTGCTCGAAGATGACCTCGGACAGCTTGGTCAGGACGTCCTTGTAGATCGCGGCGGCACGCTCCTTCGATGTGTCCGAGCTGACTCGGTTGCCCTTGAACCTGTCGGTGGCTGCGCTGCCGGAGCCGGCGGCGGTGGGGACTGCGGTGGTGGACATGACGCTCCCTGGTGACGTGGGGGGTGAGGTGGATCGGAGCGGAGGGACCTCGCCTGGTCTCGGCGCTGTTTTCCGTCTGACCGATGTCCACACTGTGCCCCCGCGCATCTGTGTCGTCAATCACTGAATCTACAAACGTAGAACGCACATTGTGCGCATGTCGAACCGTAAAGGATCGTTTCCGCAGGTGGACGTGCGGAGATTGCGCGTGCGTTCGCCCACCGAACGCCGAGCACCTAGGCACGACTAGTCATTGCCCTAGTGTGACCCGACCCACAATTGGGCACTGTTGTGTGAAACCGGCAACAGGCCACCATCGGCCGGCCCCGACCACGCGAGGAGGATTCGATGTCGGAGCGACTCGATCACCTGCAGCACACCCTCGACACCGCTCTCGAGGACCGCCCCGAAGACGGCATCGTCCGCGCCAACCGTCGGATCTTCACCGACGAGGAGATCTTCGAACTCGAGATGAAGCACATCTTCGAGGGCAACTGGGTGTACCTGGCCCACGAGAGCCAGATCCCGGAGGTGGGCGACTACTTCACCACCGACATCGGTCGCCAGCCCGTGGTGATCACGCGCGGCAAGGACGGGGAGCTCAACCTCCTCGTCAACGCGTGCTCGCACCGCGGCGCGATGTTGTGCCGCCGCAAGACCGACAACCGCACGACCCTGACCTGCCCGTTCCACGGTTGGACGTTCTCCAACTCGGGCGAACTGCTCAAGGTCAAGGACCCCCGCGACGCCGGCTACCCGGAGCAGTTCAACTCCGGCGGCTCCCACGACCTGCGGCGCGTCGCCAAGTTCGCCAACTACCGCGGCTTCCTGTTCGGCAGCCTCAACCCGGACGTGCTGCCGATCGAAGAGCACCTGGGAGACAGCCGCACGATCATCGACATGATGGTCGACCAGTCCCCCGAGGGCCTGGAGGTGCTCCGCGGCTCGTCCACGTACACCTTCGACGGCAACTGGAAGCTCCAGGCCGAGAACGGCGCCGACGGCTACCACGTGTCGGCCACACACTGGAACTACGCAGCCACCACCGCCCGACGCGGCTCGGGCGAGTCCAAGAACGAGACCAAGGCCATGGACGCCGGGACCTGGGGCAAGCAGGGCGGCGGCTACTGGTCCTTCGACCATGGCCACCTGCTGCTGTGGATGTGGTGGGGCAACCCCGAGGACCGCCCGCTGTGGGAGCGGCGTCAGGAGCTGGCCGACCAGATCGGCACCAAGAAGGCCGAGTTCATGGTGGGCGCCTCGCGCAACCTGTGCCTGTACCCGAACGTGTACCTGATGGATCAGTTCTCCAGCCAGATCCGGCACTTCAAGCCGATCTCCGTGGACAAGACCGAGGTCACGATCTACTGCATCGCCCCCAAGGGCGAGAGCGCCGAGGCCCGCGCCGCGCGCATCCGCCAGTACGAGGACTTCTTCAACGCGACCGGCATGGCGACCCCGGACGACCTGGAGGAGTTCCGCTCCTGCCAGAAGACCTACCTCGCCGAGGCCGCCCCGTGGAACGACATGACCCGCGGCAGCACTCACCAACTGAACGGCCCGGACGAGACCGCCCGCGGGCTCGGCATGAACAACGTGCTGTCCTCCGGCGCCAAGACCGAGGACGAGGGCCTGTACCCGGTCCAGCACGGCTACTGGCTCGAGACCATGCGTCGCGCCGTCGACGCGGAGGAGAAGCCCTCCGCGAAGGCCCCGGCCGCCAATGGCGTGACCGACCGCGCCGCAATCACCGCCGACGCCTGATCCCCGCCCACTACAGCGAGAAAGGACTGACCATGTCCGCACCTGCGACGGCGTCGATCACGGTCGACGAGATCTCCGCCTTCCTGTTCCGTGAAGCCCGGCTGCTCGATGACCGCCAGTTCGAGCAGTGGATCGAGTGCTACCGCGAGGACGCGATGTACTGGATGCCCGCCTGGGACGACGGCGGTGAGCTCACCACCGATCCGTACTCCGAGATCAGCCTGATCTTCTACCCCAACCGGGCTGGCATCGAGGACCGCGTGTTCCGGATCCGGACCGAGCGCTCCTCGGCCACGTCCCTACCCGAGCCGAGGACGAATCACCTCATCAGCAACATCGAGGTTCTCGAGCGCCGCCCGGGCGAGGTCGACATCCGCTTCAACTGGCTGTCGTCGTACTTCCGGTACAACACCACGGACCAGTACTTCGGCACCTCCTTCTACACGCTCGACGTGACCGGCGAGTCCCCGCTGATCACGTACAAGAAGGTCGTGCTGAAGAACGACTACATCCATCACATCGTCGACGTCTACATGGTGTGACCCACCCCGGCGCCGGCCCGGTCGTCTGCCGGGCCGGCCCCCTGACCAGGGGCCGCGCCTCAGCGGCCGATATCGCCAGTGACCAGGAGTGAAACCCATGAGCTTTAAGGTGGCCCTGAGCTTCGAGGACGGAGTGACGCGTTTCGTCAACTGCGGCCCGACGGAGACCGTCGCCGACGCCTCGTACAAGGCGCGGATCAACATCCCGCTCGATTGCCGTGACGGAGCCTGCGGCACCTGCAAGTCCCTCTGCGAGTCCGGCGAGTTCGACGGCGGCGACTACATCGACGACGCCCTCACCGAGGACGAGGCCGCGGCAGGCTACTGCCTGCCGTGTCAGATGGTCCCGACCTCCGACCTGGTGGTGCAGATCCCCACCACCTCGGACGTGGCCAAGACGACGGCCGCCGCGCACCCCGCCACGGTCACGGCCGTGGATCGGCTGGCCGAGGGTGCGTTCGCCCTGACCGCGGAGCTCGATGACCGCGCGGCCCTGGCGTTCCTGCCGGGCCAGTACGTGAACATCTCGGTCCCCGGCACCGACCAGACGCGTTCCTACTCCTTCTCCACCGGCGCCGACGCGGCCCGGCTGTCGTTCCTCATCAAGTACGCCGAGGGCGGCGCGATGTCGGAGTACCTCGCGCAGCGGTGCGCGATCGGCGACCGGCTGGAGCTGACCGGGCCGATGGGCTCGTTCTTCCTCCGCGAGTCGACCCGTCCCCTCCTGCTGCTCGCGGGCGGCACCGGCCTCGCGCCGGTCCTGTCGATCCTGGAGACCCTCGCGGCGGCCGGCACCACCGGCCGCCCGATCCACCTCGTCTACGGCACCTCCTTCGACACCGACGTGGTGTACACCGATCTGCTGGACGAGTACACGACCCGCATCCCGGGCATGACGTGGGACCTCGTCGTGGCCGACCCGGAGACCGTGCACCCCAACTCCGGCTATGTGACGAGCCTGATCACTCCGGATCACCTCCACGACGGCGCCGCCGACATCTACCTCTGCGGTCCTCCCCCGATGGTCGAGGCCGTACGCGGCCACCTGGACGCCGAGGGCCTGGAGGTCACGCACTTCTACTACGAGAAGTTCACCCCG
>NZ_JBSHMJ010000087.1:0-4242 GCF_053645265.1 Dietzia sp. NPDC055343
GCCTCCATCATGTTGATCACGGTCGGTCCGAGCAGCACGATGAACAGTACGGGCAGGATGCACACCAGGAGGGGGAAGATCACCTTCACCGGCACCTGCTGCGCTTTCTCCTCGGCCCGCTGCCGCCGCTTGAGCCGCAGCTCGGCGGCCTGGGTGCGCAGCACGTCGGCCACGGAGATGCCGTAGGCGTCGGCCTGGATGAGGGCGCGGACGAAGCGGCGCAGGTCGGGCACGTCGGTGCGCTGGGCGAGCTGCTCGTACGCGGTCCGTCGCAGCTGCCCCACCTGGATTTCCTGCAGGGTCCGGATGAGCTCCTGGGCGAGCGGCCCGGTGCCGTTGCGCCCGGCGCGGGCCATGGCCGAGTCGAAGCCGAGCCCGGCCTCCACGGCGATGGTCATCTGGTCGAGCGTGTCGGCCAGCTCGAGTGCGATTTCCTCGTTGCGCTCCTGACTGCGGCTCTTGAGCAGCAGTTCGGGCAGGAAGTAGCAGACCACCGCGGTGCCCAGCATGAGCAGGATCAGCAGCGGCGCCGGGTTGGTGCTGACCAACAGCAGACCCAGCACCACCACGAGCAGCGGCGCCGCGATCTTGAGCACGATCAGCCGGTCGATGGTCCAGCCGTCGGGTCGACCGGCGCGGAGGATGAGCCGCTCGAGCCGCCGGACGGTGCCGGCGGGCGTGAGCCGACGGGCGAGCGCCACCACGGAGCTGCCGGAGGCGTCATCATCGGCAGCGTCGAGGGCGGGCGCGGCCGCGTAGCCGTCGTCGAACCCGCTGCGCAGGTTGTCGAGGGTGCGGGCGCGCGCGGTGTCGCGGCCGGTGAACACGACGTAGGCCAGCAGGAACACCGAGACCGTGAGGACGAACACGGCGAATGCGGCGGTCAGCGACATCCGGGGTGCTCCTTATCTGTGGGCCGCGCTCGAGGGGCGCGGGGTGGGAGGGGGCTGTGCGAGGGACGGGGCAACGACGGTCGAGGTGCGGGACGCAGGGGACGCCCGGCACCGCTAGAACTTGATGCTGACCACCTTGGACAGCCAGAAGCCGCCGACGATCAGCATCACCACACCGGCGGCGATCATCCCCCACCCGAGCGGGCTCTCGGTGAGGGTGCCGATGTACGACGGGTTGGAGATGAACAGGAACCCGCCGATGCCGAACGGCAGCGCCATGAGCACGTAGGCGGAGAGCTTGCCCTCGGCGGCCAGTGCCTTGACCTGGCGCCGGATCTGGTTGCGCTCGCGGATGGTCTGGCCGACGCCGTCGAGCACCTCGGCCAGGTTGCCGCCGACCTCGCGGTTGATGGCGATGGCCTGGGTGACCCACACGAAGTCCTGGCTGCCCATCCGGTTCGCGGTCTCTTCCAGCGCGGGGCCGAGGTCGCGGCCGACGCGGGTCTCGTTGATGATGCGCGCGAACTCCTCGGAGGTGGGCTCCTCGGCCTCTCGGGCGACGGAGGCGAGCGCCTGGAGGAGGCTGTGCCCGGCGCGCAGGCTGGAGGCCATGAGTTGCAGCGAGTCGTCGAGCTGGTCTGCGAAGGCGGCACGCCGCCGCGCGGCGAGGATCTTGAGCAGCCCGACCGCGCCGATCGGCGTGAGGATCACGAGGACGATGCCGAAGAGCGGGCCCGAGGCGACGAGGCCTGCCGCGAAGGCGACGAGGGCGGCGACGACGACGAGAAAGACAAAGTCCTGGAGCCGCATGCGGACACCCGCTTGCTCGAGCGCGCCGGCTCCGGGGGCCCCACGCTTGCTCAGGATCTTGTCGATCGCCTCGGTGGCTGCTGTCGCGACCCGGGAGAGGGCTCCCGGGCCGGCGGAGACACCGGGCCGGCGCCGGTCGCGGGGGATGTTGCCGGGCGCGGGGGAGAGCACGAGATAGGTGCCCACCAGCAGCGCCAGGGTCAGGGCGAGCACGCCGATCCCGCCGGCGGTCAGCGCGGTGTTCACCGGATGCCTCCTGGGTTGTCGGTGGTGGCGCCGAACACGCGCGGCGAGAGGGTGATGCCGAGCTCGTTGAACCGGTCGGTGAAGCGGGGCCGCACACCGGTGGCCAGGGGTTTTCCGAGGAACCTGCCGTCGGGTCCGATACCGGCGGAGTAGTCGAACAGGAAGGCGTCCTGCAGCGTGACGGTCTGACCCTCCATGCCCTGGACCTCGGTGACGGCGGTGACGCGGCGGGTGCCGTCGCGCAGACGGGTGAGCTGGATGATCACGTCCACGGCGGAGGCGATCTGCTCGCGGATGGCCCGCAGCGGCAGGTCCATCCCGGCCATGAGCACGAGAGTCTCGAGTCGGGCGATGGCGTCGCGCGGGGAGTTGGCGTGCACGGTGGACAGCGAGCCGTCGTGGCCGGTGTTCATGGCTTGGAGCATGTCGAGGGTCTCGCCGCCGCGGACCTCGCCCACCACGATGCGGTCGGGCCGCATACGCAGGGAGTTGCGGACGAGGTCGCGGATGCTGATCTCGCCCTTGCCCTCGATGTTCGCCGGGCGGGATTCGAGCCGCACCACGTGGTCCTGCTGCAGCTGCAGCTCCACGGCGTCCTCGATGGTCACGATCCGCTCGCCCTCGGGGATGAACGAGGACAGCACGTTGAGCAGCGTGGTCTTACCGGTGCCCGTGCCGCCGGAGACGATGATGTTCAGCCGCGCCTGCACACAGGCCTGCAGCAGTTCGGCCATTTCGGGCGTCAGCGTGCCGAAGCCGATGAGGTCGTGGACCTGGAACGGGTCACGCGAGAACTTTCGGATGGTCAGCGAGGAGCCGTTGACGGCGAGCGGCGGGATCACGGCGTTGACGCGGGAGCCGTCGGCCAGGCGCGCGTCCACGAGCGGGGAGGACTCGTCGATGCGGCGGCCGATGCGGGAGACGATCCGCTCGATGACCTGCCGCAGGTGCTCCTCCGAGGTGAAGCGTTCGCGGCTGCGGGTGATCTGGCCGGCGCGCTCGACGTAGATCATGTCGGGGCCGTTGACCATGATCTCGGTGACGTCCGGGTCCTCGAGCAGCTTCTCGAGCGGCCCGTGGCCCAGCACGTCGGCCTGGACGTCGATCATGAGGCGCTTGCGCTGATCGCTGGTCAGCGGCACGGTCTGTTCCTCGACCACCTTGTTGAGCTCGCTGCGCACCATGGTGTGCAGCTGCTCCTCGGTGAGCGCGGGGTTGTTCAGGCGGGCGCCGATCCGATCGAACAGGGCGTGGGCGGCGTTCTCCTTGAGCGTGGCCAGGGCGTCGGTGGCGGCGGGATCCGTGCCGTCCGGCGACTGCGAGGGTGCCGGTGTGGGGGCGGCGGTCGACGGCGTCGTCGTCGTGGTCATCGTTGCGGTGGTCGGCACGGACGCGGCGACGGGAACGGTGGTCGCGACGTCCGGCGCCGGGGCGGTGGTCGGCGCGGTGGTGTCGACGACGACGTCGCCGGGGTGTTCGCCGCGGGCGGCGCGCAGGCGCTCGGTGAGGCTCATCGTTCGACTCTCTTACGGAGGAAGCGGTGGCGGCCGCCCTCGGTGCTCTGGTTCTGGTCGCGGCCGGACTTCAGGCCCGGGAGGGCGAAGCGGCGGGTGCGGCCGGTGTTCGTGGTGGCGCCGCCCGGTGCGACGGTGCTGTGGGCGGCGGGCGTGCCCGGTGCGCCGGCGGGCGCGGGGGCGAAGCGCTCGACGAGTGTGCGAAGTTTCTTGGTCATCGGGTCGCGGACGTCGCTCTGCAGCAGGGGCACGCCCTGGTTGACCGAGGCGGCGGTGGGGCGGCTGCGGGGCAGGACCAGGTCGACGCCGGCGTTGATGGTGGCCTCTACGTCTGACTTGGTCAGACCGCTGTGGGTGTCGGCGAAGTTGATCACCACATGGCGGCGATCGAAGCCCAGACCGAGGTCGCGCAGGATATCGAGTTCCTTGCGGAGTCCGCGTACGCCGGGCACGTCGAGGCTGGTCATGATCACGAGGTCGTTGGTGTGGTCCAGTGCGGCGAGGGCGTGCTCGCCCAGGCCGGGGGCGGTGTCCACCACGACGTAGCGGAACTCGGCGGCCAAGGTCTCGAGCAGGCGGGCGACGTCGGCGGGGGTGATGGCGTCGGCGTCGGCGGGGTTGGTCGGGCCGCACACCGCGTAGAGGCCGGTCTCGTGCTGGGTGAGGAAGGTCTTGAGGACCATCGAGTCCCGCGCGGCCGGGCCGCGGGTCACGTCGAGGAGGGTGTGGTCGGGGTGCATGTTGAGGGCGCTGGCCACGTCGCCGAACTGCACGTCCAG
>NZ_JBSHMJ010000088.1:0-4084 GCF_053645265.1 Dietzia sp. NPDC055343
TGGTCAGGCAGACCGATGTGCTCACCGTACTGCCCGGAACTCTGCCCGAGCCCGAGCTCGCCCGGCGACTGGCCGACACCGACGGTGCGATCATCATGAAACTCGGCCGCAACTTCCCAGCCGTGCGCCGGGCGCTCGAATCCGCAGGGCGGCTCGGCGGCGCGGTGTACGTCGAGCGCGCCTCGACAGATGCAGAGGCGCATCACCCGGTTTGCGAGGTCGACCCGGCGACCGTGCCGTACTTCTCCCTCGTCGTCGTCCCCGGGGACTCGCACCACCACGACCCCACCGGCCGCCGACCCGCGCAGCTGACCGCGTCGACCCCCGACCCCGCTGCTCCCGGCGCCCGCGGCGTCGTGCACGTGGTGGGGCTGGGCCCCGGGCCGGACGACTGGCTGACGCCGGAGGCCGCGCGGGTACTCGCCGGGGTGGACCACGTCGTGGGTTACGCGCCGTACGTCAACCGGGTGCCGCAGCGGCCCGGGCTGCGGCGGCACAGCTCCGGCAACACCGTAGAGGTCGACCGGGCGGGTCTCGCCCTGGAGTTGGCGGCAACGGGCGAGCAGGTGGCCGTGGTCTCCGGCGGTGACGCGGGCGTGTTCGGGATGGCGTCGGCGGTGTTCGAGGCCGCCGAGGACCCGCGGCACGACGGGGTCGACATCCGTGTGGTGCCCGGTGTCTCCGCGGTGCAGGCGGTGGCTGCTCGGGCCGGGGCGCCGATCGGCGCGGACTTCGCGGTGGTGAGCCTGTCGGACCGACTCAAGCCGTGGGGGGTGATCGCCCGCCGGCTCGATGCGATCGCCGCCGCTGACCTGGTCCTGGCCGTCTACAACCCCGCGTCCCGTTCGCGAACCCACCAGGTCGCCGATGCCCGGGACGTGCTGCTGCGTCATCGTGCACCCGCCACGCCGGTCGTGGTGGGCCGGGACGTCGGCCGCGCCGAGGAATCGCTGACCGTCACCACACTGGGCGAGCTCGACTGCAACGCGATCGACATGAAGTGCCTGCTCATCGTGGGCGCGTCCGGGACCCGGGTGACCGACTCCGGCCACGTGTGGAGTCAGCGTTTCGTGCGAGCATGACGCTCGTGAACCACGGGGAGCTCCATGCGGCCGATGCGGACGCGCTGTGGCGGGTGCTCGCCACCCGCCGCGACCACCGACATTTCCATCCGACGCCGGTGTCGCGGGAGCTGATCGAGCGGCTGCTCTCGGTCTTCTCGGTCGCTCCGAGCGTGGGGCTCAGCCAGCCGTGGCACGTGACCGTGGTGCAGGACCGCGCTGTTCGAGAGGCCGTCCATGCCGGTTTCCGGGACGTACGCGCCGCCGAGGCCGAGCGCTTCTCCGGCGAGCGGCGCGAGCTGTACGACACGCTGCGGCTCGAGGGCATCCTCCAGGCTCCGGTCGGCCTGGTGGTGAGCCACCTGCCGCCGGACGGGCCGGTGTTGGGGACGACGGCGATGCCCGCCGCGTCGGAGTACAGCGTCATCTCGGCCATCACGCTGCTGTGGCTGGCCACCACCGCCGAGGGCCTGGGCATGGGCTGGGTGAGCCTGCTCGACCCGGACCACCTCAGCGACGCTGTGCCGATCCCCGAAGGCGCCCGGCCGCTGGCCTACCTGTGCATCGGTTACCCGTCCCTCGAGCTGGGCGAGCCGCTGCTGCAGACCGTCGGTTGGGGCCGGCGTAAGCCGCTGCCGGTCGACTGGGTGTGAGGATTCCCGGTGCGTGACGGGATCGTGCCTGACGGCGTTGATCCGCTACCGGCGCCTACCCACTACCAGCGGTGAAGTCCGCCCGGTGATCTCGCAGAGCCTGCGCCAGGTCGCGCGTGGCACGAGTGGGTGCTCGGCGGGTCGCCAGGGCAAAGACGACGTCGGGCATCGGCGGCAGCTCCGGCTCCTCCAGCAGCGCCAGCCCGCCCGGGATCAGTGATTCGGCGAACGGCATGATGCCGATACCGCTGAGCGTGGCTGCGCGCAGTCCGGCGAGGCTTGTCGAGGTCGCCGCCGTGCGGTAGGCGACGCCGTGGCTCTCGAGCGCGCCGACGGCCGCGTCTCGCGTCACCGAGGGCCGCGGATAGAGAACCAGGGGCAGTGGCTCGTCGAGAGGCGGTTCGTAGCCAGCTCGGGCCGCCCAGACGAGTCGATCCGAGAACAGCGGCTCGACCTCGAGCGCGTCCACACCGCGCGACGGGCCCGGGCGCATGGCGAGGATGATGTCCAGCTCCGCTGACCTCAACCGTCGATGCAGCTCGACGCTGAGATGGATCGACAGCTCCACGTCGAGAAACGGATGTTCCAGCCGTAGCCGCTCGAGGAAGGTCGGCAGATGGGTGAAGGCGAAGTCCTCCGAGACCCCGAACCGCACGGTGTAGCGACGATGATGGAACCCGCTCTCGTCCAGGGCTTCATCAGCCAGCGCGAGAATGCGATGGCCGTAGGTCAGGAAGCGCTCCCCCGCCGGCGTGAGCCGGACGGAGTGGGTGTCCCTCTCCAGGAGCGGGTGTGAGAAGTGCTCTTCGAGCTGACGCACGCGTGCACTGATCGTTGACTGACTCAGACCCAGCCGGCGCGCGGCTCGGGTGAAGCTCAGTTCCGACGCCACGGCGAGAAAACTCCGCACGAGTCGAAGGTCCAGATCGCGCTCCATGGTCATCGGTTCTGATGATAACAATGACCATGGCGATGGGGTTTCCCGTTGTTCGCGCCAGTGGCAGCCTCGCAGCGTGGCTTCACTACGCAGGTTCCGTCTCGATCCGTTCCTCACCGCGCTGGTCGCGCTGCCCGTCATCGCGACGCTTCTCCCGGCGCGGGGCGGCGTGGCCGAGGCGCTGGACACCGCGACCATCGCCGCGATCTGCCTGCTCTTCTTCCTCCACGGCGCCAAACTCGCCCCATCGCAGACGATGGCGGGCTTCGCGAGGTGGCGGTTCCAACTCCTCGTGCTGGGAAGTACGTTCGTCGTGTTCCCCGTTCTCGGGCTCCTCATCACCCTCGCCCCGGAGTCGGTGCTCAGCCCGGTTCTCGCCACGGGGTTCCTGTTCCTGTGCATCCTCCCCTCGACGGTGCAGTCATCGATCGCGTTCACCTCGGTGGCGCGCGGAAACGTGGCCCTGGCGGTGAGTTCGGCGTCCATCTCCAACGTGCTGGGCGTGGTCATCACCCCCGTCCTGGCAGCACTCCTCATCGGCTCGCAGGTGCACATCACCCCGGAATCGATCCTCGGCATCATCGGCCAGCTCGTCGTACCCTTCGTCGCGGGTCAGTTGCTCCACCGCCGAATCGGCGCCTGGCTAGGGCGGCATCGGATACTGGTGTCGATCGTCGACCAGGGGTCCGTGCTCCTGGTGGTCTACGTGGCATTCAGCACCGGCGTGACCCAGGGGCTGTGGACAGTCGTGCCGCCGGCACAGCTCCTGACGGTGTTGGGCGTCTCCGTGATTCTCCTGGCCGTGGTGATGTCCTTGTTCGCGGGCGCCGGGAAGGTGTTCAGTCTCCCCCGCGCCGACCGCGTCGTCCTGTTCTTCTGCGGGTCGAAGAAAAGCCAGGTGAGCGGGTTGCCGATGGCGTTTCTGCTGTTCCCGGCTGCGCAAGTCGGGATCATGGTTCTGCCGTTGATGGTGTTCCACCTCATCCAACTGCTGGTCTGCGCTGTGATCGCCAAACGCGTCGGCAGGGCCTATATCGAGCCCGAGCTGCAGCCCCAACCGGCCTGACGTCGCATGCCCCCGGACGTTCCGGACTTCGCTGCCGTTTCGTCGCCACCATCGCGAAGCTCGTTGGCACCACTGCGGCTATGCGCCGAATTCTTCGCAGTGGTGCCATCAAGACACGGGTGGGCAAGCTGGGTTCCAGGGATTTTCCGGGCTCCGCGCTGCATGCGCACGTAGGCGGTACCCGCCCCTCCCGCAACGTCGGCCGCAGGTGGGGGACGGCGGGGGTCACGTCACCGCGGCCAAGCACCCTCAGCTCTAACCTGTACCCATGACTCCCCTCGATGCGGTACTCGCGTTTGCCGTGGTCGCGGGCCTGCTCACGCTGGTGCCCGGGCTCGATACGGCGCTGATCCTGCGTTCCTCACTC
>NZ_JBSHMJ010000089.1:0-3870 GCF_053645265.1 Dietzia sp. NPDC055343
CTCCGGGGGATGCCCAAGGCGCAGAACACCTACGGGGCGTCCAAGGCCTTCGTGTCGTCGCTCGCGCAGGGGCTGTACGCCGAGCTCGACAGCGCCGGAAGCGACATCACGGTGTCCGACATCCTGCCCGGGTACATCCGTACCGACATCAACCGTTCGGTCAAGACCGCACTCATGACCGAGTTCGACGAGGGGGTGGACGCTCTGGTCAAGACCATCGACGCCGAACCCGTCCGCGCGCTCGTGCCGGCGAAACCCTGGAGGGCGCTCGGGCCGTTGCTGACAGCACTTCCTGAGAAGATCAGCCGCCGCTTCGTCTGACCGCGGGGGTGGCACCGCCGCGGTGGTCAGCCCCCTTTTCCCGAATCGATGCTATCGGCATCCCGGTTCGAGTAGAAGTGATCCTTAATGCACAGCTGAGCGTGATGGCTACTGGACAGGGGAATCATGGAAGCTCTTGATCTGGCCCGATGGCAGTTCGGGATCACCACCGTTTACCACTTCATCTTCGTTCCGCTCACCCTCGGCCTCGCGCCACTGGTGGCGATCATGCAGACGATGTGGGTGGCGACCGGGAAGGAACACTGGCTGCAGCTGACCCGGTTCTTCGGCAAACTGTTCCTCATCAACTTCGCGATCGGCGTGGCCACCGGCCTCGTACAGGAATTCCAGTTCGGCATGAACTGGAGCGAGTACTCCAGGTTCGTCGGGGACGTCTTCGGCGCGCCCCTGGCGCTCGAGGGGCTGGTCGCGTTCTTCCTCGAATCCACCTTCCTCGGACTGTGGATCTTCGGCTGGACCAGGCTGCCGAAACTCCTGCACCTCGCCTGCATCTGGCTGGTCGCGATCGCGGTGAACGTCTCCGGCTTCTTCATCATCGCGGCGAACTCGTTCATGCAGCACCCCGTCGGCGCCGTCTATGACGCCGAATCCGGGCGAGCGCGCCTGGAAGACATCGGGGCGCTGTTCACCAACCCCACCCTCCTGTGGGGCTTCCCCCACGTGATCACCGGTGGGTTCCTCACCGCCGCGACCTTCGTCACCGGGATTGCCGGCTGGTGGATGGTGCGCAGTATGCGCCGCGCCGCGGCGCTGCGGGCCTCGGCGCCTACCGCGTCCCGGGCCGGGGCGGGGTCGGGGAGCCACGCTGTGTCGGACGACGATTCGGCGCCGGGAGATGACGCGGCGCTGGACGAGGCGGCCGCCCTCGAGGACCAGGCCCGGAGAGTGTTCCGCCCGGCGACCCGCCTCGGCCTGCTCGCCATGGTGATCGCTGGTCTGGCCGTCGCCTACACCGGCGACGCCCAGGGCAAGCTCATGTTCCACCAGCAGCCCATGAAGATGGCCTCGGCCGAATCGCTGTGCCAGACCGAGACGGATCCGGACTTCTCCATCCTGACGATCGGGACTCACAACAACTGCGAGAGCGTCATCCATCTCATCGAAGTCCCGTTCGTCCTGCCCTTTCTCGCCGAGGGCAAGTTCGAGGGCGTGACCCTGCAGGGCGTCGAGAACCTGCAGGGGCAGTACGAGGAGCAGTTCGGTCCCGGAAACTACAAGCCGAACCTGTTCGTCACCTACTGGTCGTTCCGCGCCATGATCGGGTTCGCCGCCGGCTCCGCGGCTCTCGCCCTGGCGGGGCTGTGGCTCACGAGGCGGGGCCGGGTCCCCGACCAGAAGTGGTTCGGCTGGCTGGCGCTCATCGCGATCCCCACCCCGTTCCTGGCCAACAGCGCGGGCTGGATCTTCACTGAGATGGGCCGCCAACCCTGGGTGGTGCACCCGAACCCGACCGGTGTCGACATGATCCGCCTGACGGTGGACCAGGGTGTGTCCAACCATTCGGCTGCGACGGTCGTCACCTCGCTGGTCAGCTTCACCCTGCTGTACGCGGTCCTGGCCGTGGTGTGGTTCTGGTTGATGCGTAAACACGCGATGGCCGGACCATTACCAGGGGACTCACAGGTCCCGGGGCTCGATGGCTCCGACGACGAACAGCCCGACTCGCTCAACTTCGCCTACTAGGGGATAAGTCATGGGACTTCAGGAAGTCTGGTTCATCCTCGTCGCGGTGCTGTTCACCGGCTACTTCGTCCTCGAGGGTTTCGATTTCGGTGTGGGTATGCATCTGCCGGTCCTGGGCCGCGGGAAGCACGGGCCGGAGCGCCGCAGCGCGGTGATGAAGACCATCGGGCCGGTCTGGGACGGCAACGAGGTCTGGCTCATCACCGCCGGCGGCGCGCTCTTCGCCGCCTTCCCGGACTGGTACGCCACCCTGTTCTCCGGGTTCTACATGCCGCTGTTGCTCATCCTGCTGGCCCTGATCGTGCGGGTCTGCGCGATCGAGTGGCGGGGCAAGGTCGACGACCCGACGTGGCGCCGGCGCTGTGACATCGGGATCATCTTCGGTTCGTGGGTGCCCGCGGTGCTGTGGGGTGTGGCGTTCGCCAACATCGTGCGCGGCGTGCCGATCGACGCCGACAAGCAGTATGTCGGCGGGTTCTTCAACCTGCTCAACCCCTACGCCCTGCTCGGCGGCGCGACCACCGCGATCGTCTTCGCTCTGCACGGCGCGGTGTTCCTCGCGCTCAAGACCGACGGGCAGCTCCGGACGGATGCGGTCGCACTGGCGCGACGGCTGTCGATCCCGGCGCTCGTGGTGGCCGGCGCATTCGGACTGTGGACCCAGCTCGCGTACGGAGCCGGGTGGACGTGGATCGTCCTGGCGGTGGCGGCGGTGGCACTGGTCATCGTGGTGGCCGCGACCTTCGTGGCCCGCGAGGGGTGGGCGTTCCTGTTCAGCACCGTGGCGATCGCCGCGACCGTCGTGCTGCTGTTCGGCTCGCTGTTCCCCGACGTGATGCCCTCGACGCTCGATCCCGCGTGGTCGCTGACGATCGAGAACGCCTCGTCCGGCCACTACACGCTCACGATCATGACCTGGGCGGCCGCGTTCCTCACCCCGCTGGTGGTGATCTACCAGGGCTGGACGTACTGGGTGTTCCGTAAACGTATCTCCGTGGAGAGCCATCCCGAGCCCGTGTCGGTATGACAACGAGCACTGTCGCCGCCCCCGCCGACGCGCCCGGGACCACGGTGTCCGCCGACCGCAACGACGGCCGTCACGCGCCCATCGACCCCCGCCTGTGGCGCTATTCCCGGGCGGCCCGCGGCTACCTGGTGTGGACCGTGGCCACCGCGGTGCTCGACGTGGTGATGGTGGTGGTCGTCGCCCTGGCCATCGGCCGCATCCTCGCGGGCGCGATCACCACCGACGCGCGGTCCGTGCAGGACTGGGGCCCCGAGCTGACGGTGCTGGGCGCGGCGATCGCCGTGCGGGTGGCGGCGAGCTGGCTCCATTCGCGGTACGCCCACCGGACCGCGACACGGGTCGTCGCGGACCTCGAGTCGGAGGTGCTGGACGCGGCGACGGGCTTTCCGCCTCAGCAGCTGTACCCACGGCGTACGGAGATCGTCGTCGTCCTCACACGGGGGCTCGACGGACTCCGCGAGTACCTCACCGGCTACGTTCCCGCGCTGCTGTCGGCGGTGGTCCTCACACCGGTCGTCATCGTCGTCATCTTCCTGCACGACGTGGCGTCGGCACTCATCGTCGTGGTGACACTGCCGCTGATCCCGCTCTTCATGATCCTGATCGGGTACCTGACGAAGGGGAAGGCCGAACGCACACTCGCGGCCACGACCACCTTGTCGTCGCAGCTGCTCGACCTCCTGGCCGGACTGCCCACACTGCGCGCCCTGGGGAGGGAAAAGGGGCCGTCGGGTCGGATCCGCAAGCTCGGGGAGGCGCACCGCCGCACCACCATGTCGGCGTTGCGGGTGGCGTTCCTGTCGGGCACGGTGCTCGAG
>NZ_JBSHMJ010000090.1:0-3794 GCF_053645265.1 Dietzia sp. NPDC055343
CTCGTTCCCTGGTCGATCTCAAGCAGATCGTTGGTGAGGTCACTGCCAAGGGCGCGAGTGTGGAGTTTGTCCATGAACGGGCTACCTACGCCGCCGGCGCCCAAGATCCTCGAGCCGATCTGATGCTCTCGCTGCTCGGGGCGTTCGCCGAGTTCGAGCGGGCCATCATTCGTGAACGTCAGGCCGAGGGCATTGCCATCGCTAAGGCGAAGGGCAAGTACAAGGGTCGTAAGCGAGTCCTGACCGCCGAGCAGGTCGACAAAGCCCGGGCCCGCATCGAGGCAGGGGAGGGGCCATCAGTGATCGCCCGCAATCTCGGAGTTGGCCGATCCACGCTCTACCGCGCACTACAGCGCGTTGAAGCGGGCGGGCGTGGACGCACCAGCCACTGGCCCCCGCCCTGAAGATGGTGGGTATCGCTAGCCACAGCAGCTCGACCGCCGAGATTCGGCACTCGGGAGGGACCGCGGTTCTTGCTGACCTTGCGCAGTTTCTCCAGGCACGAGTCAGTGCAGCCGGAAGCCGGACGGGCCACCTATCCGACGCTGTCCCGGTGTGCCGGTGCTGTGGAACTGGTCTTGTGGTCACGCGGAGCAGTGCCAGGGGCAAGGATCGCTAGCAAGACTGCGGCTGCGGCGGTGAGGATTGCCAACGTAAGTGTGGCCTGACTGCTGCCGTTGACAAATGCCTCTTTGGCGTAGTCGACCAATGGTTGCGCCATTGGTCCGGCTTGTGCGGCGATCTCTAGGGCGGCGGCCAGGGAGTCGGAGACCGGACCGCGGGCAGGTTCGGGTAACTGAGGCAGGGCGGGTTGGATGTGGCGGGTGTATCCGGCGGCCAGCACACTGCCGGCCACTGCGATCCCCATCGCAGCGCCGATCTCGCGGGCCGCATCGTTGACTGCGGCGGCGACCCCGTGTTTGCTCTCCGGAGTTTCGGCGATGATCGCGTAGGTCGCTGGGGCTGTGCATAGTCCGAGCCCTGCGCTCATGATCAACAGCGGCCATAGCAGGTCGAGGTAACGTGCGTCGACGGTCATCCGGCTGACCAGCATCAGGCCAACTGCGATGGTCACCAGACCGGCGACGGTCATCACTCGTAGTCCAAATCGCTGTGACAGTCGGGGGGCGATCACAGAGATCACGATCAGGGGGACCGTCATCGGCACCAATCCCAACGCCGAGGCCAGCGGTCCGTATCCCAGGATCAGTTGCAGGTACTGCACCAGGAGTAGGAATACCCCGAAAGTGACCAAGAATTGGATGGCCACCGACAACGAGCCGGCGCTGAAGCCGCGCTTGGCGAACAACCGAACATCCAACAAGGGGGCCGAGGATCGCAGCTCAATCAGGATAAAAAAGGCTGTCGCCAACATGCCGGCCCCGGCGCTGGCGAGAACGATCGGGTCGGCCCAGCCCCGCGCGGGAAACTCGATCGTGGCGAATACGATTCCCGCAACCGCGACTGCAGCTGCCGCCGCGCCCACCCAGTCCACGGGAGGGTGATCATGCTGGCTGGACTCAGCGATCGTGCATGCCAGCGCGGCCAGTAGGGCTCCCGCTGCGGTCAGTCCGACAAATACCGACACCCACGACCAGCGCTCAAGCAGCACCCCGGCGCCGAGGATGCCTAACACTGCTCCGGAGCCGGCGACTCCAGCCCACACACCTACTGCTCGGCCGCGATGAACGGCGGCGAAACCAGCAGTCAGAATCGATAGCGTCGAGGGCATTACCAGTGCAGCGCCCGCCCCGGCAATCGCTCGCGCAGCGATCAACCAGGCCGGGTCAGACAGCAGCAGGGGAAGTGCGGATGCCATGGTGAATATCGCCAGGCCTATTACGAGAACTGCGCGTCTGCCATAGCGGTCACCGATCGCTCCAGCGGGCAGGACCAGGCACGCCAGTACCAGCGTGTAGCCGTCGACGATCCAGGTCAGCTGGGCTTGCGTCGCTCCAGTCTCTACCGCAATCTCCGGTAATGCCGAATACAGCGCGGCCATGGCCGCGACCACCAACGCCACGGCTAGGCACGACACCGTGAGCATCCACCATTCGGCTCGGGTCCACCGGGATGACTCGGTGATGGTCTGTTGGGGTGAGTGCATCGCCGGCCCCTTGCTGTGAGATGATCGGTCTTGGTCTGAGACAAGTAGTATCACAGTATCCGGCTGGCTGGACAGGTTAGCTTGGACGAGAAGTGACCGTCGGCCGAAGGGGAGAGCGTGAACGACTGGAGTGCTGACCGGCCCGCTACGGACGACGATCAGCTCGATCCGCGACTGCTGCGCTCACGAAAACGATTGCTCGACGCTGCCACGCATCTCCTGAGCACTGGTGGTGTAGAGGCGGTTACCGTCGAGGCGGTCACTCGAATGTCAAAGGTTGCGCGGGCCACGCTCTATCGGCATTTCGGCGGGACCGCCCAGTTGCTTGCGGCGACCTTCGAGCGGCTGTTGCCTCGCGTCGAGGTCTCTGCCGACAGTGGGTCGGTACGAGACCAACTCATCGCGCTTCTCACGGCCCAAGCCGACCTGATTGACCAGGCGCCGCTGAACATTACGACTCTGGCTTGGCTGTCAATCGGATCAGTCGGCGGCGATCCTGCCGATTCGGCCGCGATCACCTCACTGCGCAGTCGAGTCATCGAGGAGTACCGGCAGCCCTTTGACCGCATCCTCACACAGCCTGACGTACAGGCACAGCTCGGCAACATCGACACCACCTTCGCGATCGTTCAACTCCTGGGCCCCGTCGTGTTCGCTCGCCTTACTGGGCTCTGCACGGTCGACCACGACGGATGCGTGCAACTTGTTGATGATTTTCTTGCTGCCCGCAAGCAGGGAGACAAACCCATCCCGGCCGAGTTCGGCCACGATCTGAACCGCCCAGGCGCCGTCGGCGGACCTTGCTGAATCAAGGCGGTCCTTGTTGTTCGATAGGTGGGACCGCTCGCCGCCGAGGTCGCCGACTCGGAGGTGGCCTCCCGCGGCGGTGAGTTTGGCCTAAGTCCTCGAGTTTCTCTGTGACTGCAAAAAGTGTTCAACCTCGACCGCGATGAACAGGGCAGTGGCAGTAATAACAGTCCGGCCCTCTGCATCCTCCATCGTGGACCTAAGGTCCAATTTCCGGCCATCGCGAGACCGAACTGCACGCGCAGGATGTACGGGGTGTCGAGTAATGCTGGCGCAAGATAGTCGAGCGCGAGACGGCGCGTCACGGCGAGCTCGCCGACCGAATACAGCAAGAAGCCGAATAGGTCGTCAATCACGGTCGCTACCGCGCCGCCGTGTGCAATGCCGGGTGCCCCAACGTGACGCTGGTCGAACTGGTGGTGTGCGACGACGCCGTCTCCGTCACGCCGTACCGAGAGGAAATGTCCATTCGGGTTCTCTGGTCCAGTCGCGCCCACCACGCCTACTGATCAAGTGCCGGGTTGCGAGGTGTCGAGTTCCCGGCTGTGGCCCGGCCAAGACGCCATGGCGCACGGCTTCCTTTACGCCGACCCTGGGAGTGGGGGCGGGTTTGGGTTCCGGCTGATTTTTATGTGCTTCGCAGAATTTGCGAATGTGTCGCAGGAAATGCGAATCCTGATGAAGGACCGCAGGTCAGAGCAGTAGTTCGCATACTGTCTGCGGCCCGGGTTCGCCATGTCGGACAGACCTCGGATCATCTGCGCGATGCGCACCTGCTCGCAGGTCAGGCGCAGCCCGAGTTCGAACGAGCTGCGAGCCATTCGGGGAGGTGTCGAGTTCGCACAATCGACACCTCGACACCTTTTACTTGTCATAACGT
>NZ_JBSHMJ010000091.1:0-3671 GCF_053645265.1 Dietzia sp. NPDC055343
GTGAGGGCGGGGATCATGCGGAAGGGCAACAGCGTGCTGCCGGCGACGGCCCGCAGCCCGGAGAGCAGGAACCAGCCGAACACGGCCACCGTGATCATGGCCAGACTGCGCGCGAGCACGAGCGCCCGACCCGGTGAGGGCAGCGGCCATCCAGAGGGGGCGTTGTCGTCGTCGGGGCGGGGCTCGTCGTGGGCACCGACGCGGACCCGCGCGTGCAGCGCGGCCGCGGACCGATCGGCGCCGGTGGGCCACACGGTGACCACGATCCACACCAGCCCGATCAGGCACAGGACACCCGTGACCGACATCTCGAACATCGGCAGCGGCAGGTTCGCGCCGGACTCGGGCGCAAAGTCGTTGGCGACGGACGACTCGGTCTCCGCTCCGCTGATCACGGCGAGCAGGTAGCGGTGCCAGAACAGAAGCGCGATCGCGGCGGAGATCCCGGCCATCGCGGCGAGCCGGCCGAGGAGGGCGCGGACCACGGCGCGCTCGGAGCGGTGCCACCAGGCGTGAAGGAGAACCACCAGGCCCACGACCAGCGCCGCGAAGCCGGCGATCAGGGTGTAGCCCAACGCCGCGATGCCGAGGTAGACGCCGATCGTCACAACGAGCGGCCACGTCGGCCGGCTGTCCGTCGGCGAGCCCGCGGCCACGGCGATGCGCGCGCTGAGCACGTAGGTGGCCACCACGACCTGTGGGAACAGGCAGATGAGGATCCACGAATACGGCTCATAGGCGTTGGTGTGGACGCCCACCACGGCGGTCACCAGACCGAACAGGACCGCCAGGCGGGCCGGGAGCAGCCATCGCCAGGCCACGAACGCGAGCGCACCGGCCACCGCCATCGTGATGATCGCGTACGGCTTGTAGAACTCCCACCCGTCCACGCCGAACAGCGCGGCCAGCCGGCCACCCACCCAGAACCACTGGGGCGGATAAAACGGCGCGGCGTCGGCGTAAAACGGGTCGGCCAGCCCCGCGGAATCGGCGAAGCGGGTCACGTAGGCCACGCGGTTGATCTGGTCGCCACCCAGGCCGAACAGGTAGTGGGGGGTGCCGTTGAGCAGCAGCCCCAGGTGGGACGAGGCCAGGAACGACGGGCCCGCCGTGCCGAGCAGCCACAGGGTGCGCCGGCCGGTCGCGCGGCGCAGCAGCAGCCAGCCGGCCAGAACGACGAACCCGGCGGAGAGGGCCGCCCGGAACGACTCCGGCAGCCAGCTGGGCTGGGCGAACGGCGGCGCGTTTACCACGAGCAGCGTGAGAACGCCCACGGCGGCGGCCACCATCAGCGCGGCGAGCAGCTCGGCCGCACCGCGGCCGAGGGGACGGAGGTGGGTCACGAGCGGGCCTCCGGGCGTGAGGAGGTGGCGACGACGACGATGCCGACCACATGCACCAGTACGCCCACGCCGGGCCCGGCGAGCAGCGCAATGGCAGCGCGCACGTCGAGTGCGCCGGGCACGGCGACGAGCAGCGCTGCGGCCGCGATGACCGCCACCCACCAGCCCACGTTGTAGAGCAGGTGGCGGTCGAAGGCCAGGGCGGCGTTGCCGGTCACCATGAGCGCGGCGGTTCCCACCGAGGCGGCGGTCAGGGCGGCCAGCACGGCGCCCGACAGCTCGAACTCGGCGCCGAACAGCACGCGGATCAGCCAGGGACCGACCAGCCACGCGGCCCCGGCGCCGATGACGCCGACGGCGGTCACCGCGGCGACCGGTAGCGCGAGGGCTCGCGGTCCCCGGGAACGGCGTTCGACGAAGTAGACGATGATCGCGCTCTGGAAGCTGGTCAGCGGCACGAGCAGGGGAGCGCGGGTGAGGGTGATGGCCAGGATCACCGCACCGAGGAGCGGGGCCGGGTCGGTGGGGCGGGCGGTCGCGGTGACGAACAGCGGGAACCCGGTGACCAGTGCCGACGTGCCGGCGGAGGCGAGCATCGCGGTGCCGGTGTTGCGCCAGAAGCGGCCCCGGCCCACATCCACGGCGGAGGCGAGTGCGGAGCGCGTGGCGGGGGAGAGCGCGACGAGAAGGGCCCACGTGATGGCGCCGGCGACGGTGGCGATCGCGAAGCCCAGCCCGGCATCACCGAGCCACCAGGCGATACCGGCCACGGCCAGGCGCAGCGCCGCGTCCACGGTGAGCAGGACCGCGTACAGCCCCCACCTCTCGGAGCCGGACAGGGCGCCGGCGGTGGCCGCCTGGAGACTGAATCCGAGGATGCCGAACGCCATGATCGTCACACCGGCCCCGGAGAACGTCGGCAGCCCGACCGGGGCCCACGCCGGGGTGCTCACCACGACCGCGGCGGCCAGCGCCAGGCCGAGTACGAGGCCGGCGGTCAGGAGCCGGACGCGGGGGCCGGTCGGCGGGGAGGCGGGAGGCGGGTCGCCGATGCTGCCGACGTCGTCGTCGTCGACACCAGGAGCCCCGACGCCGCCGGCGAGCTGTCGCGCCGACCGCACGGCGCGCGTGGCCTCCTGCATGAGCCCGTTGGCGACACCGCCGAGGGCGAAGAACGCGCCCCAGTAGGTGGCGAACAGCGGATAGTCGGCCGGCCCCAGGGCGCGGCCGGCGATGAGCATCACCAGGTACCCAGACGCCGCGGCGAACAGGGTGGCCAGCGTCAGCGCCCGCATCCCGCCCGTGGCCCCCCGAGCGGTCGTGGGCGCCGCCTCAGCGGGATCCGGGGAGGCCATCGGGCATGCCGAGGGTGGGCGGCACGGGCTCGGAGAACAACCAGGCGTTCCACAGGGGGCGCAGGTCCACGGGCGAATGATCGGCGGCCATGTGCAGGAAGTCGTCGGTCGTGACGTTCTTGCCCGAGTACTTGGCCACCCAGGCCCGCAGGAGGTCGAAGAAACGCTCGTCGCCGATCGTCAGCCGCAGCGCGTGCAGGGTCAGGGCGCCGCGCTTGTAGACGCGGTCGTCGAACATGTCCTTCGGGCCGGGGTCGGCGAGGAGGATGTCCTGCGGCGAGTTCTGCAGTTTGGCGAAGTAGCGCAGCGCGTGGCTGCCGGCGTCGGCGCCGCCGGAGAACTCGGTCCACAGCCACTCGGCGTAGCAGGCGAAACCCTCGTGCAGCCAGATGTGTTTCCACTCGGCGGCGGTGACCGCGTTGCCGAACCACTGGTGGGCGAGCTCGTGGGCGATGAGCCGCTCGTCGGCGCCGCCGGACTCGATCGTGTTGCGACCGAACGTCGACATGCCCATGGCCTCGAGCGGGATCTCCAGCTCGTCGTCGGTCACCACGACCTTGTACTCCTCGAAGGGGTACGGCCCGAACAGATCGGTGAACACGTCGATCATCTCGAGTTGCCGGTCGAACGCCACCCGGAAACCGCGCTTGA
Organism: Dietzia sp. NPDC055343; assembly: GCF_053645265.1. Taxonomy (NCBI): domain Bacteria; kingdom Bacillati; phylum Actinomycetota; class Actinomycetes; order Mycobacteriales; family Dietziaceae; genus Dietzia; species Dietzia sp. NPDC055343. The sequence continues at coordinate 3,350 of NZ_JBSHMJ010000091.1, forward strand.
GGTCGGCGGGCAGGTACGCGCGGAACGGCACCCGGCCGCCGCTGACCTCCACGTGCTCGTACTGGCCGAGGTTGACGGTGACGAGGTACGTGGAGGTGGGGTGGGGGAGGTCGAACTCCCAGGTGGTCATGCTGCCGCTGCGCTTCTTTCCCACGAGCGAGCCGGTCACCACCGCGCGGTACGGCGAGTCGGCCGTGAGTCTGATCCGGAAGGGGGCCTTGGAGGAGGGGTGGTCGTCGCAGGGGAACCAGCTGGCGGCCCCGTTGGGCTGGTTGGCCACCAGGACACCGTCGGTCAGTTCCTCCCAGCCGACCTCGCCCCA
>NZ_JBSHMJ010000092.1:0-3557 GCF_053645265.1 Dietzia sp. NPDC055343
ACCGGCTCGGCGGTGTCCGCGAGCTGATCACCTCCGACGACGCGAGTGGTCGACGGAAGCACCGCGTACTCCGCGTCGGACACCGTGGTGGTGGAGAGCTGCGCGGCGTTGGCGCTCGCGGCGCATTCGTTCTGGAAGTTCGAGCCAAAGAGGCCACCTGTGTTGCCCGAGTACATAATCTGTGCGCCGGCGGCGCTTGAGTTCGGACCGGTTCCCGCGAGCCCAACGTGGATCTCCGTAGCCGGTATGGCCGGGGCGCGGAACGTCATCGCCACAGCGGGGAATCGGAAGTCGGTGCCGGAGTTTACTGTGAGGCCGCCGGAGGTTCCAGAGCCGGTGTTGGTTCCCCAGCGTGCGGACTGGCCTCCCCAGATCCGCAGCGCATTGCCATCAGCCTGGTTAACCTTCGTCTGGGGATTGACCCGGGTGAGGGCGGGTGTGCCGCTCATGTTCTGGGCGCCGCTGGCCAGCGAACTTCCGACGAGCTCTGCATTGTCCGGGAGCGCGATGTCGTAGGTGAAGCGTGCATGGTTGCGGCTGTTGTTGCGCATGACGCCGGGTTCCAGCGTGACGGTGAAGATCTCGCCCGGCGCGACGGACTCGGGGTAGGTCACGGTGACATCCCGAGGTGACCCAGGCGCGTTGCCGGAGTTATTGCCGCGGCAGGAGTACTGGACCGACGTGGTCTCGGTGACGGTCTCGGTTTGGGCGACGGTTGTAGGGGCGATGGCAACCATGGCCGCAACTGCCATTGAGCTACTTGCGAATAGCGCTGCTACGCGTCTGAGTTTCATATCGCTTCCTCGGGTGCGGGGTGATCGGCGTGCAAAGCGGAAGGCGGCCACATGAACGGGGTGCCGCCCGGACGACTGAGGCAAATCGACCGGTGCTGTGCGTGGACTGAGGGATTCACACCTCGTGCCACATTGTGACATACAACACGCTAGGTTATTGCCGGCTTTTGGACGCTAGTGCGGTCGAGGTACTGGCAGCGGCGCAGGTAGGTGAGCCATGAATGTGACGCATGTGGCAGGTGGCCACGGTGTGTTATGGAGGCGTTACTTCATAGTTGGCTACGAAGTAGATACTTATGCCAGACTGCTACGTGATGCGAATGTGATCTGAGGCACATTGCCAAATTGTTTTCGGAGGGCCACCGCATCAAATTCCGACCGGTGTCTACCCGACCCAATGAAGGAGTTCATTCATGGCACGCTTGTGGGCTCGCCCCTCTCGCCTCGCTGCCCTGGGTATCGCTGCGGCGACCGCGGTCGCAGTCGCCCCGACCGCCTCGGCCCAGTTGCCGGGGGTCGACAACAATACGCAGGTGTTCCCGGTGGACGACGAACGAATCCTCATCGCCGTGGATGAACCGGACCTGGAGGCCGGAACGGTCGGCGTCACGGTGCAGAACAACACAGCGCAGGCGCTGGCCTGCACCGGAATCGATGGCGGGCAGGCGGGTGCGGTGACCACCGCCGAGATCGCAGCGAAATCGGTCGACTTCTACGCCCGGTTCCCCAATTCCACGCTGTCACCCATCGACGTGGAGGTGGACGTACCCAGCGCAATCGCGGGAAGCGTCGGTGACCTGGGCGACGGTTTCCAGGTCGACCTCGGAAGTATCACCGGGATGATCCCGGGCAGCGCCGCCGGGCTCGTCAACGAGGAGTGGGGCGCCCTCGGTGAGATCAGCGGAGATTTCACGCAGTCGAGGTTGAACGGCCAGTACGGCGCAATGGGTGCGTCGTTGTCCATCCCGGCGCTGACGGCTCAGCCCTACAGCGTCGAGTTGGGGCAAACCAGCCGGGGGGAGCGTCCGGCGTTCCAGGCCGCCGTGGTGTTGACCTGCGTGCTCGGAGGCCAGCGGTACATCTTCCACGGATACAACGGTGACGCCCCGGTGCTCGAGACCAGCACCGGCAGCCTGTCGGGCGGCAGCCTCGGCAGCTGAGTCTGGTCGCTTCTCACTGACCCAGTTCCTGCTCAACAGCACAAAGAAAGCGAACCCATGAGCACCAATACTCGAAGGATCCTCCGTGGAGGAGTCGCCGCCATCGCTGCCACGGGACTCGTGGCCGGTGCGGGACTCGCTGGCGCCCAGATCCCCGGCGGGAACACTGGCGGGAATGTAGTCAAAACCGACAGTGACGCGCTGCTGGTCGGCGTCCACGACGTAGAGCCGAACGCAGCCCAGGTCACCGGCACCATCCAGAACACCACCGGCAACACATTCCGATGTGCGGTCCCGGCCGGTGATGGGGTCGAGTATCCCGGCCAGGTCACGACCGCCCAGGTCGTGACGCTGGCGATGGAGTATTACGCCCAGAACATCTACTCCGGCGCGGATGGCTTTGATATTCCGATGGCCGGCGAGGTCCAGACCGGCAGTCTCGATGACATCCTTCCGGGAGGAGGGTCCTCCAACCTCTTCGGGTCCTCTGGTGAGGATGACGTGAACGTCACCACCGCTCAGCAGGAGGCCCGCGTTGCCGGGCGGGTCGGAGACCCGAGGGTCGGAAACAGTGCTCTCTTCAACGTCGCCGCAGGCCAGGCCGTCGACTGGACTGCACAACTGAGTGTGTCGTCCACCGGCGATCGCGGTGAGTGGCAGGCGGCGGCGATGTTCTACTGATGCGCACTACGTCTTTGCCGGATACGAGGGGCTCGCCCCCGGAGAAGCCCCCGAGCCCGAGGCGGTCCCGGATAGCAGCGGAAGCCTGTCCTCGGGCTCGCTCGGCTCGTAAACCACACCCAAGCCCCTCCATCAGAAGAAGGAGACGTCAGTGTCTACCTCAGCCCGACTCAAGGGACTTGCCGCGGTCACCGCGAGCGCCGCCCTCGTCCTCAGTTCAGCCGGTGTGGCCTCCGCACAGGGAAATGTCATTCCCGGCGACCGTTACGACGGGCGAACGGCGATCGTCAACGCTGATTTCGGCGAATTCACGGTGGAGGGAGTCGATCGCGCGACCGGGACCGTGGACATCGCGTTCACCAACAACTCCGGTGGCTCTCTGCGTTGCGAGGCACCGAGCCCGGACCCGAACAACCGACCGGGGTCCACCGTCTCGACGGCCCCAGTGATCGAGGCGGCCACCGAGTACTACCAGCGTTTCCAGGTGGTCCCCGCAGGTGAGATCGATATCGAGCAAAGTATTCCGCTCCTCGGTGGCATCAATATCTACGCCGCGTTCTGGCCGCTCCTCCAGCTAATCCCGTCAGGCAGTGCTGCCCAGTTCATGAGCGACCGTGTGCAGCTGCAGGCGACGATTGTTGACGAGAATCGTCACGCCAAAACCAATGGACTCACCGGAACCGCCACGCCGTTCACCGTGGACTCGGGCGCGACGTGGACAGGTCAGGTTCAGCTCGGGCCGCCGTCCACGAGCCCGCGCGGTGAGAACAAGGTTGGCGCGATCGTCGTGTGCGGCCCCGGCGGAACGCAGGGTAATCAGCAGCTCTACGCGTGGTCGGCGTTCGAAGAAGGTTGGCCCGCGGCCGACGAGGGCGGCGGTGATAGCGGATCGCTAGACGCAGGCTCGCTCGGAAGCAGTGAC
>NZ_JBSHMJ010000093.1:0-3394 GCF_053645265.1 Dietzia sp. NPDC055343
GTCCAAGGCCCGGAACCTCTCGGCCCGAACCCCGCTCCCTGGCGGCTCCGATAAAGTTACACGCACCCCAACACAACACCAAATCCCCAGGTCAACGGGCATGAACGTCGCTACACCATCGCGCTGTTGCACGTGCTCAGATCTGGAGCTTCGGCAGAACCGGTCCCCTCGGTTGAATCGAAGTGGCGGTCCGACCTCGAGCGCCGGCCCGGGAAACAGGCTCCGATGCATTATCGACCGCGCGCCATCAATGCCCGGGCCGCGAACTCGAGCTGGAGTACCGGTCACCTCGAGTGCTGCGCACCGCGATCTGCCACGAAGTCGGCAAGGAGATCGAGTTGGGTCTGTTCCCCTTCGCCGGCGGGCCACCAGAGGAACGAGAGCAGTACTCGAACCGCGAGCTGGACGTGCTCATCGGGCGGCTGCTTCAGTCCGATCAGCTCGGCAGCGATACCGGATACGGTCTGCGACTCGATGAGCGCCTGGGACTGCGCGGCAACGCCGGAAGAGAAAAACTGTGATGCGATGCGGTCACGGCGGGCCGCCGCCAGCGCGGATGTCAAAGCGGCTATAACACGCCGCCGCCCCGTGAGCCCCTCCACGTGCGCGGCAACTTCCTCGACGATGCGCGCCGAAGACCGTGTGAGAACCGCTTCGATGATCGCCGCCCTACCTCCAACGTGTCGGTAGACGGTCGCCCGTGAGCAGTGTGCCCGGCGCGCGAGTTCTGAGACATCGAGCCCGTCGATTCCCTTCTCAACAATCAGCGACGAGGCCACGGCTAGCAGGCGATCGCGTGCGTGTCGGTCCCTCGCCGCACCCAGCAACCAGTCTTCGGTCATATCTCATTATGAGACACCCCTTCCCGGCCGTCGCAACGTCGGCGCAGCGTACGAAGGCGGCGTGAAACACCCTGCGCGCACGGCAGCGCGCGCCGTCTCGGATGTCTGCGGAGGCGTCGACCTGCACGGGCTGATGCGCGAGTCTGTCAGCCATGACTACCGCACAGCAGATGATGATCCTTCTCGAGTCGACACACCCGGGCCCGCCGATCGAGCGACTCGGCGACTCGACCTTCTACTTGGTACGGTCCCGGGACCTGATCGCCGAGGTGACCGCGCGGACCGCGGAGTTCTCGTCCAATCTCACCGCCACGATGGTCATCGACGAACACGGGGCAATCACGGAGTGTCCCGTCGCCGGACTCGGGTCCCCCATCCACGCCTTGGCTACTGCCGACGGACAGATTCACCGAATCCACCGCACGCTTGTCCTTCCGTCACTGACGCCACGAAAGCTGCGGTCCTGGGCACCATTTGTAGACCAGACCATCCGGCAACTGTGGTCGGAGAGCTACGACGACGGAATTGACTGGGTCACCGAGATCGCCGAGAAACTCCCAGCGGCGGTCGTCGCCGAGCTCATCGGCGTTCCGCAGCACCGAGACCAACTACTGACCTGGGCCTTCGCCAGCCCCGCGATCCTCGACGGCGTGGTGACCCAGGACGAACTGGACGACGCGGTCAACAGTGTCGGGAACTTCATGGCGTTCCTCGATGAGCGGCTCCATCGGGCCCGGGTCGTCCTTCCCCCTACCGTGGTCGGAGTCCTGGCACGCCTGGTAAACAACTCAGACATCGACCACGACGTCGCGACTTACGTCCTTGTCCAGCTCATCGTGGCCGGAATTGAATCAACCGTCGGCCACCTGGGATCCCTGGCATGACGTCTCGGCCGACACCCTGAGCATCTCGCCGCCATGCGTGACGTTCCGCCCCGGCGGGATGAGTTCATCGAAGAAGTTCTCAGGCTCGACGCGCCCTTCGTGGGCCACTACCGCCACGTGGTCAGCGATACCGAACTCGGCGGCACACGTCTGCCCGCGGACTCTCGCGTGTTCCTGCTCTGGGGGCGCGCGAACCGCGACGAACAGTACTTCGACCGGCCCGACGAGTTTCACCCGGGTCGGGACGACGGTGCGCACCTGAGCTTCGGCCGCGGGATCCATTTCTGCGTGGGGGCCGCTCTCGCAGGACTCGAATCGCGGACAGCGCTCGACTTCCTCTTAGAGCACGACGCCCATATCCACATCGATCCCAGCGCACCGCAGTGGCACCCGAGCCTCCTGGCCAGGCGGCTACGAGCATTGCGACTGACCGAATGACAGGCAGTCATCCAGGACCGCGCGATGGTGTCACCGCCAGAACTCGACTGACACCGGCTATCCGGTGGAAACTGAACCCTCGCCTCCCCTGAGCGGGTGATTGCAGCCGAGAAGGCGGCCGAGACTGGTCGGTCGCGCGGGCAGTTAAGCCGTTCCGATCAACGAGAACTCCAAAGCCATTGGGATCGCGAATGGCACGATGAGATCTGCGCTCGCGTCCTCGGCGCCGCCCGAGAGCTAAGGGCGCAGAGAGCATCGCTGGTCGACATCAAGGACCCCTGGATCCCGAGGTTTCAGGCCGGGTGACTGACGATGCCGGCAACCGTGATAGCCGAACGGAGCGCGTGGCCGCATGCGATAACGGTGCTCGGTGGCGCGTACAGCCGGAACGTTCGGAGTGTCGCGGGGCCGACCTGATGGGTCGGATCGAGCATAAACTTGGCGATACGACGCACTACGGTCTGTAGTTTTCCAGGACACGACCCGTGGCTGATGGCCAGAGCGCCCAGATGCGGGTGTGGGCTTCTACGCTGGCGATCTCGCGGTTCATCTCGACAACCGAAAGTCCAGGGTGCGGCTGCACGCCCCGACAAGTACCTCGGCAGGTCGATCCTGATGGCTGGGAGGTTCACTGGTCCCGGACGCACCCGCAGAGTTCTCCGAGCAGTTGGCCAGACCAGATAGCCCGGCCTTGCGTGCCGATCAGTGCGCCAGCACTCCGTCGGTTTCGATTAGATGGACTACATCGAGCCAGCGAGTAACCGGCAGCCGGCTCGGTTCCTCGAGCTGTTAGCACCGTCGGTACGCGGCTACGACGACCTGTACGACCTCGCCTATCGCCGGCGTCGTGCCCCTCGACTCAGAGGCAGCGGCTTGAGCAGTAAAGCCGCCCCGGTCGTCTGTGCCGCCAGGGTGTTCAAGATGCCGACCACCCTCGCACGTTCGGCAGCCGCACATGCGAAAGGACTTCCCCACACTCCTGGCGGACACAGCCGGTTGCAACGCGATCGCCGCCGGCTACCCCGGGCAGTTCGAAGGCCACGCAGCTACCCGTCTCGAAGCCGAGCTACGCGAAGCGAGCATCGATGTAGCTGCTCGTCTTCAACCAGGTCGACTACATCCCGTTCGACTCCGACCTGAGTTGGACCTCGTTAGTGCCCCGCGGCGATGGCTGTGAGGATGGCTTGGGAGTCGTCGTCGAGCGGGGTGCGAGCGGTGAGCTCGTGTCCG
>NZ_JBSHMJ010000094.1:0-3268 GCF_053645265.1 Dietzia sp. NPDC055343
GGCGACGGTCGACTCCGCGGCCACGAGTGCGCTACGTGCGGTCCGCAGCTCCTCCTCGACCAGCTCGGTGGTGACGGCGGACTGCACCGCGGGGAACGCCCTGCTCTCGGCGTCAAGCTCGCTCTCCCGCGCAAGCACCCGGTCGCGGGCCGACGCGAGCTCGGCGAGCGGGCCGAGGTGGGCGATCTGCCTGCGGACATCGACCACGGAGCGGTGCGCCTGGCGCAGCTCGGCGAACTGCTCCACCGCACGGTCGGCGATGGCGAACGTGTCCGGCTCATCCAACATGAAGTTCCGGAACAGCTGGTCGAGACTCGACAGTGACTTGGCCGACAGCGTCCGGTGCAGCAGCAGCTGCGCCGCCTCCGAGGCGATACCGAGTCGGCGCCGGAAGGCCGCCGCGAACGCCGAGTAGCTGTCATGGAACCTGACGGCCGGAATCTCGCGTTTCAGTGCCCGCTTGTCGATGCCGCCGCGGAGGTAACCGAACAGGTCCGGAAGATCCAGCGGGTCGTCGGGTGAGTGCTCGCCGACCCCGTGGAGGCGTTTGACCCCGGTCGCCGAGTTGTCCCCGGAGCGCAGGTAGAGCAGGAGCAGCAGGGTCACACAGCGTTCGGCGCCGTCGGCGTAGGTCAGCGCGATCGCGGAGAAGGTGGCCTTGGGGCGGAGATAGACGGACGCGAGATCCCCGGATTCGTCGTCGGCGCCTCGGCGCCAGGCACCGCGGATGTACGACACGAGGCTGCGCCCCGACCCGCGGCCGGCCTCCTCCTGGGCGGCGGCGTTGAACCGGAGATGTGTCGGCGGCACGAGGACGGCGGAGACGGCGTCGATGAGGGTGGACTTGCCGGAGCCGGATCCGCCGGTGACGAGGAAGCCTTTCCGGGGTACATCGAGGTCGTGGTACCCGTCGAGCGTGCCCCAGTTGCACACCTGGATCCGGGACAGCCGCATCTGGCCCGGGTGTTCCGGCGTGCCGGGGAGCTGCAGGGTGTCAGACATCGCCGCCCTCGTCGTTGTTGTCGTCGTCATCGTCATCGAGTAGCGGGTCGCCGTCGGTCGCGGACTCGTCGAGCGCTTCGATCAGCGCGCGGTACTCGTCCCGGATCCCCGCGACGACGTCCGCGTCGAACAGGTGGCGCAGCACCGGGGAGACCTCGGCCCGCCCCTCGGTCTCGATGTCCGAGAGCAGGGAGTAGGTCTTCAGGCGGTTCCACGACGCGTCGAACTTGCGGACGTAGCGGCTTCGATCCGAATCAACGACCGGTCGGTAGACGTCGATCTGTTCGGCGACGTCCTCGCGGTCCACGATCACCCGCTCGCCGGGCTGGGCCACGGACAGTTCGGATCTGAGGTGGAGGAGCAGCACGGTGTCCATGTGCGACAGCGTCTCCGTCCGGAGCACCGCCGGGACATCGACCCGGCCACCGGTGTCGACCTGCCGGGTGAACGCGATCCCCGCGTCGTGGTCCAGGACGAGGTCGAGGAACACGTCCGCGAGCCGGGACCGGAGTGCGGGCTCATCCGACACCACCGCCGCCCAGATCTCCGGTTGGCGGTGGGACTGCACCAGAGGACCGGTGAGCAGGCGCGACAGCGCACGCCTGGACGCGAAGGACAGCGTTCCGGCGTCGCCGGGCCAGAGCCCGTCGTGGTCGGCCCGGTCTTCGGTTCCCGGGTCGGCGTCGTCCGATCCGGTCATTGTCACTGGTTCTCCTCTTGGAGCAGGTCTGCGGTGAACACCAGCGTGGGTATCCGGGCGCTGAGGGTGGTCTTGGAACCGCTCGTCCACGAGATGGTCTCAGCGGCGTCGGCCTCGCCGGTCGGCGGCCGGGCCCGGGTGGTGATCGCCAGGTTGAGCAGTCCGACGACGCTGGCGACTCCCTGGGTGGCGGGGTGTTCACGCAACACGGTGCCGATCGACGAGGGGCCCAGCCTGGCCACCACGTCGTCAACGTGGGCGCGGAGCTCGCCCTCGTCGATCTCCGATGCCCGGACCAGTGAGGTGAGCGCCTGTAGATCCGCTGTGCCTGCCTCATTCCTCGAGACCTCACGAGCCACGCGCTCCTCACCCGGATTGCGCAGCCGTAAGGCGCCGACGGATCGTACGGACATGCCGACCCGGCGCAGAGGCACCGACATCTGGCTGGTCGGTCGCACCGCGCGGCTCCGGCTGGCCTCGGCGGCGCCGGACCTGGCCGAGCGGATGAGCGCGAGCATCTGCCGGTGCTCGACATAGGCGTCGGTGGTCACGAAATGACGCAGACTGCGGGACAGTGAGGTGAGGACCCCATTGACCTCGGCGCCTGCGGTCTCCATCTCCGCGAACACCTCACGCAACGCGCGCTTGGCCGACGGGGGTAGGTCGGCCACCTGCGGCCGGCTCAGGATGTCGTCGATCCAGGTATCCACCGAAGCCGAGCGCTCAGGATCGAGCAGGACCGAGTAGAAGGACGAGAAGCTGCGGCCGGCCTCGGAGTCCCCGATGAGGTCGACCCCGCCGAACACCGCGTCGAGGACGTCACCACGGGCCCCGTCCTGATCCAGGAGCCGACGACGGAGATCCTGGTTGAGCGAGTCGAACTCGGCTCTCACGCGAGCGAAATCCGCGGGGATGTCGTCGGCTCCACGAATGATCTCCGAAATCTTCTCGCCGACCTTCTCGGAGTCGACGAGTTCGAGATCTCCTTCCTGCACCCTGGCGATGGCGGCGTCGATGCGGTCGCGTTCCCGGGTAAGCGCGGCCAGACGGCCCTGCACGGAGGGGTCGGTGTCACGGGCGAGATCCTCGAGTTGCCGGGTCAGCGTCTCGACCCGCGACACGGTGAGGCCTCGTCGCGGTGTCTGCAGGCTCTCCAGGAAATCCATTACCACGAGCGCCGACTGCGTCGGCTCGAGGGTCTCTCCGGTGGCGGCGGTACCGGGTCGCCGGAGCATCCAGCCGGCGTCCACCCAGGTGCGGACATAGGACTGGGCGTTCGCGGACACCTCGGCGCCCGCATCGCGGACCACCACCAGCGTCCGGTCCAGGTATTCGTAGAACTCCGAGGACGCGACCCGCCGGGACGAACCCTCGAACACCTGGGTCAGCACCGCGACGATCAACGGCCAGAGCGGGCTGCGCAGGAGCGCGAGCGCCGGTGACTCGCCACCCAGACGGGTGAGGGCGAGGTAGCGTGCCAGCGCGGACATGGTCTCATCGTGGCACGTGACCACGACACCGGGCCGCGCAGGCCGCGGCCGAGCCGGCTCAGGTCACGCGCGGAGC
>NZ_JBSHMJ010000095.1:0-3230 GCF_053645265.1 Dietzia sp. NPDC055343
GACGGCGGGCTCACCAATCTGCCGCGCGGGATCGACGAGTACCTCGAGCGTCGGCGAGTGGCCGGGGCGGCCGGCGACTCGGGCAAGATCTCGCGGGCCGCGTCCGGCGCCGCGTCCGGCAGCGCGGGCGTTGCAGCTCCCGCAGTCCTCGACCTCAGCTCCGGCGAGCAGCGCGAGCTGCAGAAGGAGATGAACAAGCTCGAGCGGCAGATGCAGAAGCTCTCCCAGCGCGAGGAGAAGCTCCACGCCGACCTCGCGGCCGCCGCCGGCGAGGTGTTGGACACTGAGAAACTCGCCGCGCTGGATCGTGATCTCCAGACTGTCGTCGCGGAGAAGGAAGAGCTCGAGGAGCGGTGGATGGAGATCGGCGAGCAGCTCGAGGGCTAACGCGATCGCGGCCGACGTGCGCAGCGCAGTTCCGCGTCTCGGCGCAGATGATGTGCGGTCCGGTGGGCCCAGGTCCTCCGGGAGGCACCACTGCGGAGAGCTCTGGACTTCTGCAGTGGTGCCTACCGGCCTCGCTGTGGTTACGACCGAGCAGAGAAGAGACTATCGGGCCCCAGCCGGGTCGGGCCGCCGGACGAGGTCGGCCGAGGAGCGCGACTCAACTCTCGTCGATCATGCCGTAATGCTCGAGCAGCTGCCCCACCACGTTGTTCTCGATGTGATGATGGGCGTACCGCCGGGCGAGCGGACCACCGGGGATCTCGAACGCCGCACCGTCGCGCATCCGATTCACGGCGTGGAACAGCGCACGCACGTCGTAGGTGGAGTTGAACACTTCCGGCACCCCGCGTTCGATGTCCAGCAGTGTGTAGACCGCTTCCATCGGGGTGCGCACCGAGTATTCGGTCGTGAAGATGCAGTCCCGCTCCTTTGACTGGGAGAACTGGCCGATGAACGCGAAGTTCGTGGACCCCTCGGGCACCACGGCGGGCCGGTCACTGTGCTTACGGGGCATGAAGAACGCGGTCACGTACGGCATCATGACCGGCACGGTCTTGGCGCCGGTGGCCGCCAGTTCGTCGATCTGGTCGACCGGGACGCCCATGTGGTAGAGCCACTCCTGGGTGATCTCCTCGCCGGTGCAGTCCTGCATCGACTTCTTCACATAGTCGCCCTCGGCCTCGGGGAAAAGCCCGTAGATCCAGGCCACGATCTGATCCTTGGGCTGCTTCTTGAAATGCGGCTGACGGTTGACCGTCCAGGACATCAGCCAGTTGGAGTCCATCACCGTGACGATGCCTCCGGTGACCACCTTGCCGCTGAAGGGATCACGCTTGGAGATCTTCTGGATGTACTCGGGGATCCGCGGATCGAGCGTCGTTACCGTGGCCGACTCCCACTTGGTCTTGGGGATGTGGGCGCCGAACACATCGGGGTTGCCGAACGACGGGTCCTTCCCGGCGATCTTGCGCCACAGGTCCCAGGCCGGGGCGGGGCCGGTGTTGAGCCGAGCCGGGGTGTGATGATCGCCGTCGTCGGAGTTCTCGGTGAGCGACCCGATGGTCATGAACAGCAGGTCGTCCTCGGTGAGGTCGATCTGCTTCGGCTCGCCCTTCTCCACGAGGTGGATGCGGGAGGCCTGCTTGCGGACCTCGTCCTGCTCGATCATGAAGTCGACGTCGGTGACGACCGTGCTGTACTGGAAGTTCACACCCTGATCGGTCAGCCACGTGACCAATGGCAGCACGAGCGATTCGAACTGGTTGTACTTGGTGAACTTCAGCGTCGAGAAGTCCGGGAGGCCCTGGATCTGGTGGATGAAGCGGTGCAGGTAGAGCTTCATCTCAAGCGCGGAATGCCATTCTTCGAACGCGAACATGGTGCGCCAGTAGAGCCAGAAGTTGCTGTCGAGGAATGCCCGGGTGAAGACCTCGTCGATCCGCTTGTCCTCCATTTCCTCTGGAAGGGCGGTGAAGATGTTCGAGATTTCCTGCTGGGCCTTCTTGCTCAGGTCGAACTTGAAGTTCGTGCCGCCGTCCTCACCCTGGTTCTTGGTGGTGCGGCGCAGCGTGTAGTTCGGGTCGTCGCGGTTGATCCAGAAGAACTCGTCGAGGACACTCGCGTTCTCCTCCTCGAGCGACGGGATGGACCGGAAGAGATCCCACAGGCACTCGAAGTTGCTCTCCATCTCGCGTCCGCCGCGGATCACGAAGCCCTTGTCGGGGATGTCGAGACCGTCGAGCGCGCCACCCGGAAGATCCTGCTGTTCGAAAATCGTGATCCGGGAGCCGTCCATCTGGCCGTCACGGATCAGAAAGGCTGCGCCGGCGAGTGCGGCGAGTCCGGATCCGACGAACCAGGCACGCTTCGAGTCCACCCCCTCCGGCTTCCTCGGGCGTGCGAATGCCTCGTAGTTACCACTCGTGTACCGCATCGGACTCCTTCTTGCCGAGCGCGCCGGAAGAGCCCGGTCCGGGCTGTCAGCACGCGGGTGTGGGGTGAGCGTCGCCGTGCTGGAGTGCTGCGGCGCTCGCCCCTAGGCTAGTGGCGCTATGCGACTCTGAGCAGGCAATCTAAGAAATAGTTGTCTGAACGGATATGGCTGCGCGGAGGGCCTGCGTGTCGGTCAGATCGGGCAGGACCACGTGGGCGCCGGCCGAGTGGAGGTCGTCGGCCGAGACCCGCCCCGTCGCCACGCCGACGCAGCGGGCACCCGCATCGAGTGCGCCGCGCACGTCGTGCACGTGATCGCCCACCACGACCGCCTGCGCAGGAGAGACGTCAATACCTTGCGCGCGGGCGGCGGCGACCGCGTCGAGGATCAGGTGGGCCCGGTCGCTGCGGTGATCGCCGAACGCCCCGAGCGAGGGATCGGGCAGGCCGTCGAACCCGCAGACACGCAGCTTGAGCAGCGCGGTCCGACGCATGTTGCCGGTCACGATGCCCTGGTACACGAGCGGGTGCGCGGCCAGCGCGCGAACTGCGTCATGGGCGCCGGGTAGGGGACCGCCGCCGCCGGCGAGCAGGTCGTCGGCGAACGTCTCGCACCGGTCGGCGACGGCATCCATGACCGAGCGCACGAGAGGGCTGCCCTCGCCGGCGGGCGCAGAAGAGTGCGCAGGGCCGGCGGGCGCGAGGGTGGGCGCAGGGCCAGCGCGCGTGGGGCCGGTGTCGTCGTCGATATTCATGCCGTTGCGCACCAGCAGATCGGTGAGGATCGCACGGTCGGTACGTCCGGCGAACGAAGCGCCCATTACAGGTTCGCGGCCGAGCAGTTCGGCGAG